>JAYUSX010000357.1:0-8731 GCA_043755475.1 Actinomycetota bacterium | reverse complement strand
GTCGGAACACGATCGACAGGCGATGGGCCGGCCCAGTCCGTACCATCAGCAGCTTGAGGACAAGACCTTGAGGACCGAGCGGCACCTCTCGACAGGGTTGAGCGATCCGATCATCGCGACGCGCGGGATCGGTTCGTGCGAGATCACGTCCACCTCGATGGGCTACATCGGCGCGCTCGACGGCCTTCGAGCCGTTGCGGTCGGGTTGGTGATGGCCTCGCACCTCCATGTCGGCGCGTTCCGTGCCGGCGAGATCGGCGTGACGATCTTCTTCGCCTTGTCGGGCTACCTGATCACCCGACTCCTGTTGGAGGAGCACCGCGACCACGAGCGGATCTCGTTGAAGCTGTTCTACAAGCGCCGCTTCCTCCGCCTCCTGCCCCCGCTGTACCTCATGCTCGCGGTGATGGTGCTGGTACATCTCTTCGCACCAGGCTTCACCGGACTGTCGTGGGTGGGTCTGCTGTTCGCGGCCACCTACACGACCGACTTCGGCATCGTCGCGACGAGCAGCTACACCAGCACAGCAACCGATCACACGTGGTCGTTGTCGGGGGAGGAGCAGTTCTACTTCGTCTTGCCCATCATGGTCGTGATGGCGTTGCGACAGCGATGGCGGATGGCGACGTTCGCCTGGGTCGCCGCAATCGTCACGCTCGTGGGCGGAACCATCACGGCGCTGATCGCAGCACAGCACCACCAGGGCAACGTGCGCCTGCTCACCAACCCCGCCGTCCGTGGTTGGGAGTTCCTCGCCGGCGCCGCTGTTGCCGTGTTGGTGATGACCGAGGCGTTCGGGGTGCGCGACCGGATTCGTCGACGGCCAGCAGTCGCACAGGCCGGTGTGCTGATCGGGTCGGCACTCGTCGTGATCGCGTTGTGCACGCCGGGCTTCACCCAGCACAACCTCATATCTGGTGTGTCGTTCGCGCTCGCCATCGCGGCGGCCTGCGTCACCGCGCTGCTCGCCGAGGGCGTGCAGGCGCCTGGCCTGCGTTGGTTCGGCTCGGCGGTGGCCACGTGGGTCGGCCGGCGCAGCTATGCGATCTACCTCTGGCACGTCCCGATCTTCCAACTCGTGTACCACTACCAGAGCGGCCTCACGGTCCTCCAGGCCGCGGCGATCCAGATCCCGGCATCGCTGTTCGCCGCTGAAGCGTCGTACTGGGCCGTCGAGCGTCCGTTCGCTGCAATGCGACGACGGTTGCGGCCGACCTGACGCCGGTCGGCGGGTCGTCTATCCCCGGCGGATCATTCCCTTGGCCTGACGGCCCAACTCGCGTCGCACCTCGCGCATGGTGTCGCGCTCGGCGATCGCCTGGCGCTTGTCGGTCTGCTTGCGGCCCTTGCCCACGCCGAGCTCGACCTTCACACGGCCGTCCTTGAAGTAGAGCGACAACGGCACCAACGACACGTGCTGCTGCGACACCAGGGCATCGAGCTTGTCGATCTGGTTCCGATGCATCAGCAGCTTGCGGGCGCGGTTGGGGTCGTGGGCACCGATGCCGTGGGCGAACTGGTACTGCGGGATGTGCACGCCGTCGAGCCACACCTGGCCACGGATCACGCGGGCGTACGCATCGGCGAGGCGCACGGCACCATCGCGGCATGCCTTCACCTCGCTGCCCTGCAGCACGATGCCGCACTCCATGGTGTCCTCGATGGCGTAGTCGTGCAGGGCGCGACGGTTCGACGCGATGATCTTGTTGCCGGTCTTGGTTCCGGATCGGTCGTTGGAGGCAGCCATAGCAGGGGAGTGACCAGGCTACCTGGCCACCACCAGGGTGATCAGGCCCGCGACCACCACGCCCGAGGCCACCATCCGCCGCCGTCCCGCCGCCTCGCCCAGCACGCGCGATCCCGCGAACGCGGCGATCACCACGCTCGATTCCCGCAATGCCGTCACGTATCCGACGGGGGCCCGCCGGAACGCGAGCTGCACCAGGCCGTACGTGAACGACGAGGCGATGCCCAGCACCAGGTATCGGCGCCAGTTGATGCGCATCGCCGCTCGCATCGCCGACGCCCTCCCGGTGGCCAGCCCGAACGCGGTGGTCATCGTGCCGGTCCCGACGAAGGTGGCCAACGCGTACAGCACGTTGTCGGTGGACCGAATGCCCTTGGCGTCCGACACCGAGTACGCCCCGATCGTGACCGCGACCGCCAACGCAGCCCAGAGCTCGGGGCCGCGGGCCTTGCCGGCGAGCAGGAACAGACCGCCGGCCACGATCACGATCGCGCCCATCCCGAGGTGGCTGAGGTGGTCGTCGAGCAGCGCCAAGCCGCCGATCGCGGCGAGCAACGCACCGCCGCCGCGAGCCATGGGGTAGACGAGCGAGAACTCGCCGTGGTCGTAGGCGCGAGCGAGGAACCAGCAGTACGGCACGTGGATGGTGCCCGACAGCAACGCCCACCACCACCCGCCTGCGGGGAACCCACCGACGGACACGATGATCACCAGGCCGATCGCCCCGGCGAGGGTGAACTGGCCCCACAGCGCCAGGAAACGGTCGCCGCCCTGTTTGATCGCCAGGTTCCAACCGGCGTGCAGGCCCGCTGCGGTGAGGGCGAGGACGGTGGCGAGCAGCACAGCACAGCGACGCTAGCGAGCGCCCGCCGGTCGGGGTGGCATCGCTACGCTCGC
Source organism: Actinomycetota bacterium (assembly GCA_043755475.1). Lineage (GTDB taxonomy): Bacteria > Actinomycetota > Acidimicrobiia > Acidimicrobiales > Ilumatobacteraceae > VFMC01. The sequence goes on along the minus strand of JAYUSX010000357.1, from coordinate 6,087 downwards.
CTCGTGAATCGACCGCCGCTCGTGTTTCCTGCCGATGCCTTCGCGGCGATGATCGGCCACATCTACGACGGCTACCCCCTCGAGGCATGCGGCCTCCTGATCGGTCGGGGCGGCACCGTGCGCAGCTTCGTTCCGTGCGCGAACACCGCCGCCTCGGCTCGTGTGTACTCGATCGATCCGCGCGAGCACCTGCGGGCCGAACGCGCCGCCGACGACGCCGGGCTCGACGTGATCGGCGTGGTGCACAGCCACACCCACAGCGAGCCGTATCCCAGCCCGACCGATGTCGCCCAAGCCCCCGACCCTGGTTGGCACTACGTGATCGTGAGCCTGAAACGCGGTGCTCCCGAGAGCCGTAGCTACCGGATCGTCGACGGGTCGATCTCCGAAGAGCCCATCTCCGTCGCCTGAGATACGATTGTTGAGGAATCCGATCGGCATTCCGGTTGTTGGGTCTCGATGGCAAGTGATTCCGGCAGGCAGTCGGCAGGAACGGAACAGGAGAACGGCACATGATCCCCGCACAGAGCGTGCTCGATCTCGTCGGCAACACCCCGATGGTCGATGTCAGCATCCTGTCTCCCAACCCGAACGTGCGGATCATCGCCAAGCTCGAGATGCAGAACCCGTGGGGATCGGTCAAGGACCGCATCGCCAAGAACATGATCGAACAGGCCGAGAAGGACGGGCGCCTGCAACCCGGTCAGACGATCATCGAGCCGTCGTCGGGCAACACCGGCATCGCACTCGCCGCGATCGCTCAGATCAAGGGCTACCCGATCAAGATCCTGATGCCGGCCAACGTCTCGATCGAGCGTCGACAGATGCTCGAGGTGTTCGGTGCCGAACTGATCCTCACCCCGGGCGAAGAGGGCAGCAACGGTGCGGTGCGCCGCGCCCAAGAGATGGCCGAAGCGCATCCCGAGTGGTGCTTCCTGTATCAGTACGGCAACGACGCCAACCCCTCGGCGCACTACGAGAGCACCGGGCCGGAGATCCTCCGCGACGTCCCCGAGATCACGCACTTCGTCGCCGGACTCGGCACGAGCGGCACCCTCATGGGAGTGGGCACCTACCTGAAACAGCACAAGCCGGACGTGAAGATCGTCGCCGTCGAGCCCCCGCTCGGCGAGCGCGTCGAAGGTCTGCGCAATCTGGAGGACGGCTACATCCCGCCGGTGTTCGAGATGTGGCAGGGCATGGAGGTGCTCGATCGCAAGCGGGTCGTGCGCCCCCGCGAGTCGCTCGAATGGACTCGCCGACTCGTCCACGAATGCGGCATCTTCGCCGGTATCTCGAGCGGGGCCGCACTGGCCGGCGCAGCCAAGGTGGCCAGCGAGATCGACGAGGGCACGATCGTGTTCATCGTGTGTGACGGGGGTTGGAAGTACCTCTCCACTGGCGCCTACACCGACGATCTCGACGAAGCCGAACAGAAGGCCGAGAAGATCATCTACTTCTGAACCGGTTCGACTCGACGCTCACGCCGGGTGGGAGTTCGGGTCAAGTCTTGATGCGGGCCTGCCGATACTCGTAGGTGCTCGCCGACACGATTGTTCCGTCCCACGCGTCTCGCCCCGGCCCGTGGGTCTCCCGCAGACGCCGCGTCGCGTTCATCGCCATGGGTGTGTGGGTGTTCGCCTCGCTCGCGCCGGTGCCAGGACTGGCGTCGGCGGGTTCGACCCCGGGTGCCAACGCCGGGCCGGCTGCGTTCGTCGCGATCGCGCCCACCCGCCTGGCAGACACTCGACCAGACAGCGGCGTCGAGGGGTACACGCAGGTGTCCGATCGCATGGTGCGCGTGCAGGTCGCCGGCCGCGGCGGCGTTCCTGCCACCGCAAGCGCGGCGGTGGTGAACATCACCGCGGTCGACACCCAGGCACCGGGATGGGTGACGGCGTTCCCGGCTGGCGAGCCGCTGCCTCAGGCATCGTCGCTCAACGTCGACAAGGCCGGTCGCGTGATCTCCAACCTCGCGACGGTGCGCTTGGGGTCCGGCGGAGCGATCGACATCGCCACGAGCTCGGCCATGCATCTCGTGATCGACGTCGTCGGTGCGTACACGCCTCGCCCGGCAGCGATCGCGGCCGGTCGCCTCGAGACCTTCCGCAGCGGCGCGGTCCGAGCCCTCGACACCAGACTGGAGGCCGTCGCACTCGGTGCCGGGGAAACCCGAACGATCGATCTCGGCGAAATCGGTGTGCCCCTCGGCGCGAGTGCCGCAGTCGTGAGCCTGGTCGCCACCGAGGCGGCGGTGGGCTACTGGACGGCGTTCCCGAGCGGTCAACCGCGACCCTTGGCCAGTTCGATCAACGTCGACAGCCCTGGCCAGACGCGCAGCGCACAGGCGATCGTGACGCTCTCTCCCGGGAGCCGGTCGTTCCAGGTGTACTCCCAGGGTGGCGGCCATCTGGTGGTCGACGTCGCCGGTTGGTTCACGGGGACGACGGCGCCGGTCAGCACCGACGGCCTGTTCGTGCCGTCCAGCCCGCAGCGAGTGCTCGACACCCGCAACGACTTCCCGATCGCACCGTGGGGTGACACCACCCTCGAGTTCGGAACCGGTTCGCCGTTCCCGAACACCACGGCGGCCGTGGCACTGAACGTGACCGCCACCGAACCGTGGTACCTCGGCTTCGTCGCGGTTCACCCCGCAGGCGTCGCGCGACCCGGCGTGTCCAACCTCAACGTCACCGCGCTCGACCAGGTCGTGGCGAACCATGCCATCGTGCGGGCCGGCAGCCGTGGACTCGCGATCTATTCGCAATCCGGGAGTCACCTGGTGGTCGACGTCGCCGGCTGGTACCTGGGGGCCCCCGAGCCCAGCACGCTGCCCGAGCCGTACTCGGTGCCGTCGGCGCCGACCCCTGCGATCGGCATCTCTGCGCCGGACGCCGGCATCGGCACCTACGTCGGCACCCACCGCAACATCAACACGAACATCGACAGCGGGCGGGCCGGTCTGTGGATGGGATCTGGGCTGATGGGAACAGCGGAGCACAACGTGTACTTCGCTCACCGAACCAGCCACGGCGGCGCGTTCCGCAGCCTCGACCGACTGACGATCGGCAGCACGTTCTCGATGCTCGGTGCCGACGGTCGGACCTACCGGTACCTGGTCACCCGTCAGGACGTGATCCTCCCGAAACCGGCGGAACTGCTGAAGGTGGTCGCTGCGGCCGGTCCGATCACGGTCACACTGGTGGCGTGTCATCCTCCCGGTTCGATTCGCTACCGCCTCGCCGTCAGCGGACGGCTGATCGGTGTGGCCGGCTGACTCAACCAGCGGTGGCCGCGGCGATTCGCTCTCGCGCGGCGTCACCACGGCATGCGACCGGCATGTGTTCGGCGGTCGCCGCCGCGCCGAGGCCCATCACCGGCATGTTGCTGTAGATGCACTCGTAGGCCCCGGCCGGGATCCGGTAGGTCTCGTGGTAGATCCCGACGTCTCCGCTGGTGCCCACCTTGGTGTTGAAGTCGCGCCAGGCCTGCAGGTGGGGATCGTCTTTGTCGCGGGCGAAGTGCTCGAGGTGTTCGAAGCTCCGCCAGTACTGGACGAGGGTGATCGTGCGGCCGGCCCACATGGTGCGCACGCCGAGCATGCCCTTCTCGGGGTGGCTCATCAGTTCGGAGATCATCGGTCCCATGGCACGGGCCACCGGGATCCACGTGTGCAGCTTCCAGAGCTTGTTGACGCGCATGCCGATGACGAACACGACGAAATCGCCCTCGATGGAGGCGGTGAAACGGCCGGGCACGACCGAGAAGCGGGACATGGATCATCTCCTGATGTGTGAGTTAAAACGGATAGTGACACTGTCCGTAAATGGATAGTGACACTCGCTGTACGTCGTGTCAAGTGCGTATGCTGAGCAGCGATGAAGATGGCCGCGCTCAGCCGCACCTCAGGCGTCAGCGTGCCGACGCTGAAGTACTACCTCCGTGAGGGTCTGCTGCACTCCGGCACAGCGACGGCGGTCAACCAGGCCGACTACGACGAATCGCACGTGCGTCGGGTGCGTCTCGTGCGAGCCTTGATCGAACTCGGTCACCTGAGCATCGCCGATGTGGCGGCGGTGGTCGCTGCGGTCGACGACGAGACGATGCCCATTCACGACGCGTTCGCACTCACCCAGGATGCGATGGTGCTCGGTCCGCACCGCGACGCCGACCAGTACCGCCTGGCACGGGCGCTCGTCGACCGGTTCGTCGCTCGCAATGACCTCCACATCCGCACCCACGCCCACGTGCGTGAGATGCTCGCGGACGCGTTCGTGCATCTCGCCGAGTGGGGGTTCATCGACCTCGCCGAGCCCCACCAGGCCGGCGCAGATCAGTTCGATGCGTTGGCCACCGTGTTCAAGCAGATGGCTGCCCAGGAGCTCGCCTCCGTGCCCGAGACCCATCGCTCGGAGATGGTGGAGTACACGGTGGTCGGCACCGTGGTCGTCGAAGTCGCGATGGCTGCCATTCGCCGGATGGCGCTCGAAGACGCGAGCGAGCAGCGATACGGCGCGAGGACCCGCAGATAGCCTCGGCGCTCGATGGATGAGCGACCGATCGGCATCTTCGACAGCGGTTTCGGTGGGTTGACGGTCGCTCGCGCCGTGATCGATCTGCTGCCGGCCGAGGACATCGTCTATCTCGGCGACACCGGTCGGTATCCATACGGGTCGAAGCCACAGGCTGACGTGGCCGGCTACGCCCGCCAGATCGCACGGTTCCTGATCGACGTCCACGATGCGAAGGTCATCGTCGTCGCGTGCAACACCGCTGCGTCCGCCGTCGACCTCGCCCAGGAACTCCCGGTTCCGGTGGTCGGCGTCATCGAACCGGGCGCTGGGGCGCTGGTCGCGGCCACGCGCTCGGGACGCGTCGGCGTGATCGGCACCGTGGGCACCATCGGGTCGGGCTCGTATCAGCGGGCGGTCGCCGCAGCCGCCGACGCACTCGAACCGCACGACGTCGGCCGCGACGACCTCGGCGTCGGGGTGGAACTGGTGTGCGCTGCCTGCCCGGGTTTCGTCGAGTTCGTCGAGCGGGGCGTGGTGACGGGCGACGAGATCACCGTGCTCGCCGAGCGGCTTCTGGCCCCGGTGCGCGAAGCGAAGGTCGACACGCTGCTGCTCGGTTGCACGCACTACCCGTACCTCTCTCGTGTGATCGGTGACGTGATGGGTGCCGATGTAGTTCTCGTGTCCTCGGCCGACGAGACGGCATTCGCACTGCGCTCGTTGCTCGACCAGACCGGGCTCGGCCGCGCCGGCGACGTCGACGCGGCCGGCCGCGCGGGATCGCACACCTTCTTGTCCTCCGGCGATGTCGAATGGTTCCGCGCCCTCGGCCGCCGCCTGCTCGGGCCCGAGCTCACCGAGGCTCTGCCCGTCTCGTTCCTCTGACCAGCCCCTCTGACCAGCCCGACCTGGCCGCTGGCCTCACCCTGACCTCACCCTGACCTCGCCCCCGAACCTACCAACGATGGAGACCACCATGACCCGATTCGACGGACGCGCCGCCGACCAACTGCGCCCGATCTCGTTCGAGCGCGACTACACCGAGATGGCTGCCGGCAGCGTGCTGGTGTCGTTCGGAAAGACCCGGGTGCTGTGCACCGCGTCGATCGACGAGAGCGTGCCTCGCTGGATGAAGGGCACCGGAAAGGGTTGGGTCACCGCCGAGTACTCGATGCTGCCCGGAGCCTCGCCCGAGCGCATCGACCGCGAGGCGGCCAAGGGCAAGCAGAGTGGCCGTACCGTCGAGATCCAGCGACTCATCGGCCGCTCGTTGCGCGCCGCATGCGACATGAAGTTGTTGGGCGAGCGTCAGGTGATCGTCGACTGCGATGTGCTGCAAGCAGACGGAGGAACGCGTACGGCCAGCATCTGCGGCGGCTACCTCGCGCTCCACGATGCGCTCACCCGCCTGATGCAGAACGGCGCGATCACACAGCACCCGTTGCACTCGTTCTGTGCGGCGATCAGCGTCGGCATCGTGAAGGGCCAGCCGGTACTCGACCTGCCCTACGTCGAGGACTCCACCGCCGAGGTCGACATGAACGTGGTGATGCTGGGCCTTGAAGGTGCCGAG
>JAYUSX010000356.1:0-8737 GCA_043755475.1 Actinomycetota bacterium | reverse complement strand
GTGCTTCGGAACGCTGTTCGGCCAGCACGGCGAGGGCATCGGGGTCGGTGCTGTACAGAGGGACCGGATCGGCGCCGGCGGCGTCGGGCTGCCCCGCTACCGGGCTCGCATCGGGGGCCTGCGTGGCGGCACCCGATGCTGGGGTCGAGGGATCCGCCTCGTTGGAGCCGGGGTCCTGCGTCACGCCCTCGGCCGTCGATGTGGCGGCGTGCGAAGAAGTGCTCGACGCGGGGCGCAGCAGGTTGGGGATGGCGCCCGACACGGTCGCACCGAACGCGAGGACGAGTACTGCGCTGACGACGAGGAGTGCCGTGCTCTTCGATCCGCCCGCAGCCCGCCCACCCCCAGGGTGCCCGCCGCCAGAGTGCCCGCGGCCAGAGTGCATGGCGTGCTGCGAGGCAAGCCGAGGGGCCTGGGCGCGGACGTAGGTGGCGAACTCGGCGACGAGGCCGTCGACGTCTTCGACGCCGTCTTGCTCAGCGGCTCGGCGCAGTTGCGCGAGCAGCTTCTCGACAGGGATGTCCCCGCTGCTCGTCCGCTCCAACGCCATGCATCAGTGATCGGCCTCCGGGGATCGGGCTGCGAGTCAAGAAGGTGTCAGACATTTCCCACCGGCGGTGGCGATGTGGTCGCCGAATCCCAGCTCCTGCAAGGAATCCGCAAGATCAGGCGCCTCCACTCACGTGGCAAGGTTCTGTTGGCGAGATTCTGGTGGCGAGGTTCAGGTGGCGAGGTTCAGGTGGCGAAGAGCTTGCCCGTCGGCGTGGCCAGGAAATCGGTGAGGGCGATGTGCTCTTGGCGCAGCAGCCCGGTCGCCGGCAGCTTGCCCGATCTGACCAGTTCGATGACGGCAGCCACCGACCCGGCGGTGGTCCAGGCGATGGCGGTGCAGTGCGCACCGCTGACAGAGATGGGGGTGTACGCGCGCACGAACTCCTCGCGATGCAGGTGGCTGCCGATCGTGCCCTCGGACGACACGTGGATGTAGACCACGTCGTCGTTCACCGGGGGCTTGGCGTTCGTGAGGATCTCACCGGCGAGATCTCGGCGGTCGCGGAGCAGGAGTTCGTGGAAGAGGAAGTTCATCAGCTCCATGTGGCCGGGGTAGCGGATGGTCTTGTAGTCGAGGTTGGCGACCGTGCCGTGGTAGGTGTCGCACATCGTGCCGAGTCCCCCGGATGTGGTGAACGCCTCGAGTTGGGTGCCGTGGATGTAGAGGGTCTCGCGCCACTCCATCGACGACACCCACTTCCGCTGACCGTCCTCGATCACCTCGGAGTCGTTGAGGTACTCGTTCACCACCCCGACCGGTGACCAGTTGAACGCGTAGGCGAGCAGCCCGGTCGGGTGTTGCGGAAGTGCACCGACACGCATCCGGATCGAACGGCACTCGTCGAAGGTGGCCGCCTGTGAGGCCGCGACGATGCTCACGAACCCAGGGGCGAGCCCGCACTGCGGGGCCATCAGCGAGCGGGCCGTCGTGGAGAGCTCGGTGATGGTCTGCGAGGTGCCGACGTCCTCGGTGAGGTCGAAGTAGTGGATGCCCTTGGCGTGGGCGACCCGTGCCACCTCGCGGTTGAGCTGGTACGGAAGGCACGACAGCACCGCGTGTTGATCGTCGAGGAGGTGCTCGATCGTCGCGATGTCGCCCACGTCTCCGATCTGCACCGGGAACGACGATGCCTTGGCCGGCTGATGCTGGTCGATGCCGCGCACCTCGAACCCGGCCTGGTGCAGGAAGGTTGCTGCGAGGTGGCCCACTTTTCCCAGCCCCAGAACGGTGATCCGCGAGAACGTCACCTTCGGAACGTTAGATCACCTTGCTGGAACGTTTGTACCGATCGAGGACATCGTGTTGGTCGGCCGTCGCTCCGCACGTCGATCGTGCGGACCGTTGGCATGCTCAACTACCTGCGGCGCGCGATGAGTTCCGCGTAGATGTCGGTGAGCGCATCGAGATGTCGGGTCATGTCGTGCACGCGTTCGGCATGTGCCCGTGCCGTGACGGCGAGACGTCGTTGAAGACCGGGGTCGATGACGAACTGCTCGAGTGCTGCAGCCAATGCGCGGTGATCGGTCGGGTCCACCGTGACCCCAGACTCTCCGGGCATGATCATCTCTCGCAGGGCCGGGACATCAGCAGACACCACGGGCACGCCGCACGCCATGGCCTCGATGATCGTGAGCGGCTGGTTCTCGGACCAGACCGACGGAACGGCGCAGACCGCCGCGCGGCGGAGCTCGGTCAGAACCTCGGCCCGACTCAGGTGACCGTGGAACGTGACTCGGCCCGGGATGCGGTCCTGGGCGAGCCGCTCCAGGTCGGCTCGCTGTGGACCGTCTCCGCACACGGTGAGATGAACGCCGTCGAGGAGCGCGACGGACTCGATGAGATGATCGACGCCCTTTTCCCAGCTGAGGCGGCCGACGAAGACGACGCCCGATCCAGCTTCCGTGCGGGGAGCGATCGTCTCGAGGTCGTAGCCGGAGGGGACGTGGCGTACGCGTTCACCGAGGCCGCGCCGGCGCAGCAGACCCGCCATGTAGTCACTCGGGCAGATGAACACGCCCACCGGGTCGTAGGCGCCGACCTGTCGGTGGATGCCGGACTCGACCATCAAGACGGCGCTCTGGATCCGGGAGCTGTTCTGGCATCGGCGCTTCACCACGTTGATGACCGATCCCTCCACACACGCCTCACAGTGTTGGCCGCTGCCGTCGATGAGCCGATAGGTGGGACACACCAGCTTGAAGTCGTGGACCGTCATCACGATCGGGGTCCCTGCCCGGTGGATCGGACGGAGGATGCTCGGCGTCAGGTGGTGGTAGATGTTGTGGCAGTGGACGACGTCGGGTCGGAAGTGCGCAATCGCCGCTTCGACCGAACGTTCTGCGATGCGAGACCAGACCATCTGCGCCGATGACACGATCTTGCCGACCGATCCGGTCGGTGGCGGGTTGAAGTGTCGTCGCGGCGGGAAGAATCGCCGGAGTTCCGTATCGAGGTCGGTGATCCCTTCCGTCGCAAGGAACTCGACACGATGACCGCTGGCGCGCTGGCGCGAGACGAGCTCCAACATGTAGCCAGCAGCACCACCGCCGTCTTCGCGACTGCCGAACTTGTCGATGTGAAGGATGCGCAGCGGCGTCGATGCGGTCACACGAGCACCTCCGTCGTCGACGCAACCTGCCGGCGGCGGCGTGCTCGCAAGACGCCGCCGAGGAACAGGCCCTGGCACACACTGGTGAGCGCCGCAGCCCCTGCGGTGCCGAACAGCTGGATCGCCGGTGCGAGCATCACTGTGGAGACCAGTGCAGCGAGGCCGATCGTCCTCACTGCGTCGGAAGCCTCGCCACGACCGAGCTGGCCGGCACTGCAGACCCATGCCGTGTTGAAGAGCACCTGTCCGGGCAGCAGGAGCCAGAGCAGCCCGACGGATGGCTCGAAGTCGCGTCCGAACACCCACGGCAGGAGCCATGGAGCCGTCACGGCGCTGAGCAGCGCGATGGCGAGAGAGAGCGCGAAGACGAAACGAATGGCCGTGCGCTCGACGCCGCCGCCGGACTTCGCGAAGGCGTCAGGAAGCACGACGGAGGCAATGCCATTCGTGACGGGGACGCTGATCTGAGCGGTGGTCACCGCGATCGCGTAGTGGCCGAGCGATGCAGACGTTCCGAGAACGGCGAGAAAGACCTGATCGAGGCGGCCCAACGAGACGGTGGCGAGCGTGACGGCAGCGTTCGGTCGACCGGTGCGGAAGAGGCGTCGTGCGGTCTCTGCGTCGGCGAGGCCATGAGGCACAGCTCGGTAGACGACGACGACGAGTGCACTCGCGGCAACCAGCGAGCCGATCCATGCGCACAGAGTTGTCGGCAGCGTCAGTTCCCCGACAAGCGCCAGGACCACCACTGCGACGCTGTAGCCGAGGAGATGGGCGTTGATCGCGAGCGATGTGCGCCAGGTGCCGCCGGTGGTGATCATCCGGTGATGGATCGCGCTGGTGGCGGGCAGACCGAGGATCACGCACAGCATCCCCACCCGGAACCAGGTGACGACCTCGTCGGGATGCGTGTCGAGCAGGAGTGGCGCAGCAAACCAGCCCACGATCGCCACAGGAACGTTCACCACGAGTGCGATACGCCAGGTGCTGTCGACGATGCGCCGTTTCGGCAGCTCGTTGACGAGCATCGCCGAACCGTAGGGGATACCGAGCATGAACACCCAGGTCAACAGCTGCACGGGAACGATGACTGCGGCGACAGAACCACGGCCGTCATCACCCAGCGCACGGCTGACGATGGGACCTGTCACGAGGCTGAGAGCGAAGATGGCGCTCTCGGTCGTGCCAGGCCCGAGGAATCGCCGGATCGGGTGGACGGCCGCCGACGAGGTCATCGTGAACGATGGACCCGACGGGCCGACCCCAGCGCACATCCCGTGATGAGCGCAAGGGGCCCGGTCGTGACGAGCTGCGTGAGCAGGTTCTCGAACAGGCCCATGAACGCATACGCCAGGCACAGGAGCGCAGCGAGCAGCACCACCTCGAACATCGGACCGCCCCGCGTGCGGCGGAGTGCGATCCAGAGGTCCCTGGACAGAAAGACGATGAAGCCGGTGAGGGCGATGGCGCCGACGGTCCCCATCTCGACGAGGGTCTGGACGTAGACGTTGTGCGGTGGCTGATGAAAGATGTGCAACTGCTGCACCCGTCCGAGACCGATGCCGGTCACGGGGTTGTCTTCGAACCGCGGCAGGTTGTCGCGCCAGTAATCGGTGCGCCACTCAAAAGTGTCCGCGCTCGCTCCGGTGTTCACGCCCGTTCCGAACTCATCGAGCCGGACCGTGCTCGTGCCGATCGTGGCCACGGCCGCCAGGGTCACCATCGACATCGCGATCGCGCCGGCCCACCTCCATCGGATGACGGCGAAGGTGCCTGCGACCATCAAGAGCGCTCCGACTGGACTGCGGCTCTTGTTCTCGAGAAGCACCCACAACGACACGAGGCCGACGAGGGCGTACGGCGCGACCGACCTCCAGCCGCTGTGGCGCCACAGGGACGGCACGAGAAGGAGGAGCAGCGCTGAGGAGATCACGAGATGCGCGGCCAGCACCGTCGGTGCGGGGTACGGACCAGGTGGGCGCAGTGTCTCGTTCGTGAGGTCGAGGCCCTCCATCCCAGGGATGGCGAGGAATCCGAAGATCTGCGCAAGAGCGGGAAGCATCGCGAGGGCTGCCGAGATGACGAACGCGATGACGATGCGGGTGAGAAACGCCGGATCCCGGCGACAGATCTGGTCCCCGATCGCGAACAACGCGATCGCGCAGACGATGCGGAACGCCTCCTGGACGGAGCTGACAGCGTCGCGCGATCCGACCGCCGACAGGATGGCTGCTGCACCGAAGCCTGCTGCGGCGAGTACCGATGCGTGGGGCCTCATCAGGACGGTGCGGTGCAACCAGGCCCATCGACCGATCGCCGCCAGCAGGAGAACTCCGGCGGCGCTGTTGACGTTCGGTCCGTTGCCGTAGGTGGGCCCGAGATCGAACATCGGGCGAATGGCGACGAACCCGATGATCATCCACGTCGGCGACACCACCATCGACCACACGGCAGCGACAGCCAGGCTGAGGGCGCCGACGAGGAAGATCGGCGGTGAGTCGAGCAATGCCCAACCCGTGACGAACAGCGAGCCGGAGCCGGCGACGAAGGCCAGCCATCGCAGCGAACTATCGGGGTGGTCGTCGGGCTGGGGCTTTGATTCGCCCATGGGATGGGTGGCGAGCAACAAGGTCATGGTGCGTGAAGGTGGACGTTGGGGTGGCGATCAGCGGCGAGAGCGACGAGCGCCCAGGAACGTCATCGCCCCGAGGACGGCCAGGGCCGCGGCGATGCCGATCGCTGTGCCCCCGGCCGCCCAACGGATCAGGTTGGATGAACGGGGAAGTTCTGACACCTCGATCGCACTGAGGTGCGTGCCGCCCTCGATGACGCCCAGCCCGAGCTCGAGTTGGCGAAGGCGTGTTTCCGCCGGGGTCAATTGACCCTCCAGCTGCGCGATGCGTGTCGTGACGTCGTACCACCCATCGAGCACGGGCGTGATTCGGTCGAGCTCATCCTGGGATGCGTTGATGATTCCGGGCAGTTGGTCGATCCTCCACTGCTCGGACGCCACTTCGAGCTCGGCGGTCGCAGACTCGATGTTGAACTGGGCCTGGTTGAATGCGCCAGCCAGATCGGTGCCCGGTGCCTCGTCGACCGCGTCCCAGATGGCTTCCAGCTCAGCATTCGCCGCGTCGAGTTGAGGTCGGAGATCGTCGACGATCAGCCGTTGTGGCGCCATCTCGCTCTCCACCAGGTCGCGCAACGTGACGTCGACCAGAGCGATGAGGGCATCGTCAGCACCCTCGGGGTCTTCCACCGCTATCCGGATCTGCACGATCGGGGAGTCGTCCGTCTGCTCGGCAGCGATGTCGAGGATCTTGCTGCGATCGAGCCCCACTTGGCGGGCGGCCAGTTCTTGGAGGTCCGGCCGCAGAATGGCCTGTCCGAATCGAGCAGTTTGCAGGTTGGCTTCCCACGGGCTGAACGACATCACCTGCCCGACCTCGACCGCGACGCCGGTCTCGTACTGCACAGGTGCGCGGGCGCCCTGGACAACCCCTGCGCCGAGCCCCAATGCGGCCAGACCGACGAGCACGAGCGCACTCGTGACGGGCCGAGGTCCGGTGCGTCGGAGCGAGGACGTCGGCGGCATGATGGCGGGCGGCGGCAGTGGGGTGGTCGCGGTCGATTCTGCTTCGCTACTGAGGGTTTGCACGGTGTCTCCAAGACGGTCGGTGGAGGTTCGAAAGGCGTTTGGGGCCAGGTCTCGAGGACCCCATGACCGGTGTCGGCTCGGCGGTGGTCGGGACCGAGACAGCGGAGGAGGAAAGATGCTCGGAGCGGCGTTCGAGGGCCCGTCGGGGCGAGAGGCATCCGAACAGCGCTCGAAGCGTCAGGCTTCCGACGGGGACAGGTTTGGCGCCTCCGCGTAGCGAACGATCGCTCAGGGCGATGCGTAGAAACGCCTTGCGTGCAGCGAAGTCATGTCCTTGTGCGGCAAGTTCGAACGCCGCGAGCAGATGCACCCTGTGGTGGCGTCGCTCGAGGGTCTCCTCCAGCGACCGTCGATGCGGTCTGTACGCGGGTTCGGCCAACAGCCGTTCGAGCAGGTCGATCTCGTCGAGAAGACATCCGTCTCCCGACGACGCCTGAGTGGGTGACGACCGGTAGAGCAGTGTTGGAGTTCGAGCGACCACGATGTGGCAGTTCGCTTCCACGACGAGCCGGATCCAGCTCTCCCAGTCGTCCACGGTCCTTGAAGGACTGTGGACTTGAAGTGACATGAACGCGGCACGAGGGAACATCGCGCCAGTGACGATGTAGTTGCGACGGAACAGTTCGTCCTCGAGGTGCTCCTGATGCGGGATGAGCGAGTCGTCCGGGAAGGCAATCGTTCTTCCGGGGAGCCATCGCAGAACACGCGGTGCAGCGATCGTGCACCGATCGACCGCCAGTCTGCTCAGCGTTTCGAGATGATCGGGGAACCACACGTCGTCGTGGTCGAGCAGAGCGATGAAGTCGCTGGTCGCCGCCGAGACGCCTCGCCTGCGACTGGTGCCGACACCGACATTGCTGTGATTCTGGAGCAACGTGATCGGGAGCCGGTCTGCCCAGGCGAGCACGCGTTCGGGGGTGTCGTCGTTGCTGTTGTCGTCGACGACGACCACCTCGTCGGGCGGAGCGGATTGGGCGGCCACGGAGGCGAGCGCAGCATCGATCGTCGACGTCGAGCAATACGTCGGGATCAAGACCGCGACCGTCATCGGTCCCCGCTCTCCGCCGAGGAGCGAACTCGCCCGGTGTACCTCCGAACGAGGCCCACAGTCAGGAGGTTCTCCGGCCGCACATCTCGAGAGTACACGGCCCTCAACGGCGAGCCTTCTCAGGAAACGGGGGAGGGGCCGAATGACCTACCCAGGTGCTCGCCGCGTGCGAACCAGCGCGAACCAGCGTCGTAAGCCGTTGCAGCTTCTCGATTCGATCACGCGACAGGGCGGCGGTCACCGAGTCAACATGGCTACTGTGCTCGAGGTGGGAGAGCGGCCGGTTCGGGTGTTGATCGTCGGCGCTGGGGGGCATGCCCGGGTGTGTCTCGAGGCGCTCCAGGACGATCCCGGCCATCTCGTCGTCGGTGCAGTGAGCAGCGACGGCACGGGCATCGCCGGTCTTGGCGTGCCGGTGGTGGGCTTCGATGCCGATCTGAACCGATTGGCGCGGGAGCACGAGGTCGACCGGGTGTTCGTGGCGATCGGCGACAACGCGGCTCGTTCGGCGGTGACGCATCGGTGTGATGCCGATGGTCTGCCAGCCGAGACGGCGATCAGTCGCTTCGCAATGGTGTCGAGCACGGCGATCGTTCATGTCGGTTCGGCATTGCTGCCGGGCTCGGTCGTGAACGCGGGCACCACGATCGGTCGCGGGTCGATCGTGAACACGAACGCGAGCATCGATCACGACTGCGTCGTGGGCGAGTTCGTCCACGTTGCGCCGGGCGTGGCGATCGCGGGTGGTGTGAGGATCGGATCGGGCACGTTGATCGGAATCGGCGCGAGGGTGCTGCCGAACGTCGCCATCGGCGCTCGCGTGGTCGTGGGCGCCGGCGCCGTGGTGGTGAACGACGTGCCGGACGGTGC
>JAYUSX010000355.1:0-23686 GCA_043755475.1 Actinomycetota bacterium | reverse complement strand
CGCGAAAGTGACCAAACGCGACCGAAGCCCGGACGCGTTTGTGCGCGAACGCGTCGATACGACGCGCCAGCGACCAAACGCTCAGGGGGTGGGGGCGATGGCGTTGCCGGGGAGGTCGCCATCGGGGTGCAGGGCCGACTGGAAACGACGCATGCCGGCCAGCCAGCGGTCGCGGTCGGTGGCCTTGCGCTGCACGTACGTCGCCACCTCCGGGTGCGGCAGCACGAGGAAGCGCTCCTCGCGGATCGCGTCGAGGCACGACTGCGCGACCTGGTCGGAGGTCAACACCCCGTCGCCTCCCGCCACCCCGCCGTCGAGGCCGCCGGTGATGCCTCCACCGAAGTCGGGGCTGTTGCGCACGATGTTGGTGGCCACCGCTTGGGGACACAGCACCGACACACGGATGCCTTGGTGATGGTGGGTCACCGCCAGCCACTCCCCCAACGAGACCGCAGCAGCCTTCGTGATCGAGTACGCCATCGAGCCGATCTGGGTGAGCAGACCCGCGGCCGACGCGGTGTTGAGCAGATAGCCCTCACCGCGGGCGATCATCGCCGGCAGCACCGCGCGAGCGGCGTAGATGTGTGCCATGCAGTGCACCTCCCACATCCGTTGGATCGCTTCGTTCGAGTCCTCGAGGCCGGCGGCGGTGACGAATCCGGCGTTCGACACGAACAGATCGATCGGCCCGTGCGCATCCATCGTGGTCTCGACCAGACGGACGATGGCCGCCTCATCGCTGACATCGATGCCGACGCCCGTGCCCCCGATGTCGGCGGCCACCCGTTGGGCCTCGGCGACGTGCAGATCGGCCACGACCACGTGCCGAGCGCCCGCTGCGTGGGCCGCTCGGGCGAGCGCCTCCCCGATGCCCGACCCTCCACCAGTGATGACGACGATCCGATCCTGCAGTTCCATGCCGTCACCGTAGAGCGTGGGCACCGGAGTACACCGAGCCCGATCGCGACTCAGGCCGCCGAGACCGTCTCCGGCTGACGCAATGTGAGCGCCACCAACAGCCCGCACCCTGCCACGATCGCCGGCACGCCGTAGCCCCAACGAAATCCGGCGGCGTCGGCGATCGCCCCCACAGCCGGGCCCGCGATGGCGTTGCCCAGATCGTTGAAGCTCAAGAACACGCCGAGCACCTGGCCGCGCTGCTCGTCGGGCGCACGAGCCACGGCCAACGCCGTCAGCGCGGGGAACACCGCACCGAACCCGATACCGAGCAGCGCGATCGCGGCGAACGGTTGCCACGTCGCTCTCGCGAGCGCCATCACGAGGTGACCGCACGCGAACACCGCCAACCCAGGAATGGCCACCGCGACGTATCCGAACCGGTCGGCGAGCCGACCGCTGAACACACGGACCAACAGCGCGCTGCAGGCATAGGTGAAGAACAGTGCCCCGGACGATCCGATGCCGATCTCACGCGAGTACGACGGCAGGAACGCGACGACGCAGGAGTACCCGAGTCCGGCGCACATCTGGGCGAGGCCGGGTCGCAGCACCACACGGCGCAGTTGGCTCATCGACGGCCGCGGCGCCTCGTCGCCCGTTCGTTCGCGCAGCGTCTCCGGCAGCCTGGTCGACGCGAGGAGCGCCACGACGTGAAGGCCCGCCGCCACCAACCAGGGCCACCGCGAGCCCCGGTCGAACAAGAACTCGCCGATGAACGGTCCGAAGGCGAAGCCGAGGTAGATCATCAGGCTCAGCCGTGCGACCGCCGTCGCTCGCTGTGCAGGGGGTGCGAGATCGGTGGCCACCACTGCGCACGCCGTGTAGTACGTGCTGCCGAACGCGCCTTGCAGCAGCCGCACCAACACCACCGCCCACACCGCATGGGCGAACTCCATGCCGATCGCCAGCAGCACCATTGCGAGCAGCGGCCAGATGAGGAACAGGCGGCGCCCGACGCGGTCCATCGCCCGTCCGACGATCGGCCGCGCCAGCAGGGCTGCTGCGAAGAAGATCGTTGTTGCCGTCCCGACGGCGGCACTCGATCCGCCCAGCTCCTCTTTCACGTAGCGCGGCACCGCGGCGAGCATGATGCCGATCGCGAGGAAGTTGAACGCGACCGAGACATCGAGCCACCGACGGGTGGATTCGGCCACGGCGGTGCGATGCAGCGTGGCTGCGTCGAGACCTGACTCGCTCACGCGAGCTTCTCGACGAAGGCCTCCAACTGACGCAGGTTGCGCACTTCGTACACACCGTCGGTGTGTGTGCCGTACTCACCGACGATCGAATCACCGGTGTTCCAGTAGCTCCGCGGCTCGGGGTTCAACCAGTAGACGTGGCGTGCCTTCTGACGGATCTCCTTCACCACCCAGCTCTGACTCGCGTGGTAGTTGTTGCGGGCGTCGCCGAGCAACAACACCGTGGTCTTCGGCCCGACGTCCTTGCCGTATCGCTCCCAGAACACCTCGAAGGCGTGGCCGTAGTCGCTGTGGCCGTCGACCCACACCACGTCGGCTTCGGTGTTCACCCGATGCACCGCCTCCTGGACGTCTTCGGTGCCCTTGAAGAACGCAGTGACTTCGTCGATGCCGTCGATGAACACGAACGAGCGCACCTTCGAGAACTGACCCTGGATGGCGTACACGAGCATCAGCGTGAACCGGGCAAAGGCTGCCACCGACCCCGAGATGTCTGCGACGACCATCAGCTCCGGCTTGGCCGGACGGGGGTACTTGAACTTCGGTTCGGCCGGCACGCCGCCGTAGCTGAGCGAGTGACGAACGGTGTTGCGGAAGTCGAGCGGCCCTTTGCGGCCGTGGCGGCGCTTGCGTGCCAGACGTGCTGCGAGCTTGCGCGTCAGCGGGCCGAGCGACTTCTTGAGGTTCTGCATCTCCTCCCGCGAGGCGTGCATGAACTCCACATCTTCGGGCAACGGCTTCCGCAGCGTCTTGGCCATCGCCTCGGCACCACGATCGGCGACCAGACGACGACGGATCTCGGCCTCGATCTCTTTCTTGAACTGCTCGATGCGGTCGCTGTACTCATCCTTCTCGAGGCGTTCCTCGAGCGGGGTCAGCTCGCCACCCACCTCTTGCCGACTCGCCTCCATCAGCTTGTCGAGCATGCTGTCGAGGTCGAGGTTCCGCAGCGTGCGATACAAGTAATAGGTGCCACCGACCGGGCGGCCCGGCTCCATTCCGGCGAAGCGCTGCACCGCCTGCTTGGCCAACGCCCGCATCATCGCCTGGTCGCCGTTCATCAGCGCGCTCATCAGCATCTGAGCGATCTCTTCGGGCGTGAGCTGATCCATCGATCCGCCGGCGGCACCCTTGCCCTCGCCCTGACGCATCTGCTCTTGCATCTCGCGCCACATCTCGTCGATGTCGCTCTCGTCGCCTTCTTTGAGCTTGTACTCGGGCCCGCGCAGGCTGAAGTACACCTCGAACACGGTCTCGAACGCGCGCCAGTGGCTGTTGTTCTTGACCATCGTGGCCCCGAGCGCGTACTTGAACGCCTCACGATCCTCGATCGGGATGTGCTGCACGGCTTCCATCGCGTCGAGGTTCTCGGTGAGCGACACGGGCAGCCCCGCGTTGCGGAGTTCGTTGACGAATCCGGCGAGGAGGTCGAGCATCAGCGATCGATTCGGTTCAAGGTCGGTTCACGGCGGGTGTTCGGCGGGTGTCCAGCAGAGCGATCGACTACTTGTCGACGACGCTCAGCTCCTTGGCCGCCTTGGCGATGTCGGTCTGGTACTTCAGCAGGACGTGGAGTGTCTCCTTGGCCTGCTGGGCGTCGATGTTGGTGATGCCGAGCAGCACCAAGGTACGGGCCCAGTCGATCGTCTCGCTGACCGAGGGAGCCTTCTTGAGATCGAGCTGACGGATGCTGCGCACGATGCGGGCGATCTGGTCGGCCAGGTTCTCGGTGACACCGGGAACTTTGGTGAGCACGATCTCCTTCTCACGAGCCATGTCGGGATAGTCGACATGGAGGTAGAGGCACCGACGCTTGAGCGCTTCGCTCAGCTCACGGGTGTTGTTCGAGGTGAGGAACACCATCGGGATCTGCTTGGCCGAGATCGTGCCCAGCTCAGGGATCGACACCTGGTACTCCGACAGGATCTCGAGCAGCAACGCCTCGGTCTCGACCTCGACCCGGTCGACTTCGTCGATCAGAAGCACCACCGGGTCCTCGGCGGTGATGGCTTCGAGCAGGGGGCGCGTGAGCAGGAAGTCGGGGCCGAAGATGTCGTCGTGGATGTCGCTCCACGAATCGCTGTTCCGGTCGGCCTGAATGCGCAGCAGCTGCTTCTTGTAGTTCCACTCGTAGAGCGCCTTGCTCTCGTCGAGTCCCTCGTAGCACTGCAGGCGGATCAGCCGCGAGCCGGTCGTCTCGGCGATGGACTTGGCGAGCTGGGTCTTGCCCGTGCCCGCCGGCCCTTCGACCAAGATCGGCTTGCCCAGCCGGTCGGCCAGGAAGGCCACCCCCGCAATGCCGTCGTCTGCCAGATAGTTCACGGCCTTCAGCCCATCGCGGACCTGCTGGACGCTCTCGAAACGCTCACCCATGCCGAGCACCCTACAAGGCCGCTTGACCGCCGGGTCAACTGTGTTGCGTGAGTCTCGCCCGCACATCGTGCAGCCCTCGCTCACGGATCTCTACGATGCGGACGATGAGCTCGCTGGTCGCAGATGTGCGCACGTTCGTGGACGACATCGGCGACGCGCTGGGAATGCTCAGCGGGAAGAGCGCCGACGTCCATCGTCAGGAAGCGCTGATCGAAGCATCGAACCTCGTCGGGGCGATCATCGACAGCGATGGACGGCAGGCGGACGCAGAGCTCGACCCCTTCCTCGATGCCATCGGGCCGCAGCTGGAGCCACCGCTCATCGTGACCGCTCGCCGCCTGCGCGAGGGCGGATTGCTCGACGGGAGACGAACGTGGCTCCGGACACCGTCGGTCCTGTTCGACCTTCTCCTCCAGGCCGACGCGCGCGACGGCGAGCGACGAAGCCATCGGTACTACGCCGGCTCACTCCGCCTGGCACATCTCACGGCAGCCCTCGACCTGGTGCCGTCGACCGACGAGATCGCCGCGATCGACGGATTCCGCACGATGCTGCTGCGCGCGATGGATGGCGTAGGCATCAACCGGCCAGGACAGCCCCACGCCGGGTCGACACCCGGCACGGCCGGACCGGGCACCCCCCCGGCGACCGCCGCACGGGCCGATGGGCCGATCGCCTCAGTCGAGGTGCAGTTGCCGCCCGCTCGCTCCCTCGATGACCTGCTCGCCGAACTCGACGAGTTGGTCGGGCTCGACAACGTGAAGGCAGAGGTGCGGCGTCTGACCAGTCTGTTGCAGGTGCAACGTCTTCGGGAAGAGCGAGGATTGCCGACGATCGAGGCCGCCAAGCATCTGGTGTTCAGCGGCAACCCCGGCACCGGCAAGACCACCGTCGCCCGACTGCTGAGCCAGATCTACCGGGCCATCGGGGTGGTGTCGGCGGGTCATCTGGTCGAGACGGATCGATCCAAACTGGTTGCCGGCTACGTCGGTCAGACGGCGCTCAAGACGCAGCAGACCCTGGAGGCATCGCTCGGTGGGATGCTGCTGATCGACGAGGCATACGCCCTCGCCCGTGGTGGCGAGAACGACTTCGGCCGGGAAGCGATCGACACGCTCGTGAAGTTCATGGAGGACCATCGTGACGATCTGGCCATCGTCGCAGCGGGCTACACCGCAGAGATGAACACCTTCATCGACACCAACCCAGGGTTGAAGAGCAGGTTCACGCGCACGATCAACTTCGCCGACTACTCGACCAACGAGCTCGTGGCGATCTTCTTGAAGCTCGGCGACAAGAACCAGTACGTCTGCTCCGATGATGCGCTGATCCGGGTGCGCCACCTCATCGAGACCGAGCCGCGCACGCACGGCTTCGGCAATGCGCGCTTCGTCCGCAACCTGTTCGAGACAGCGGTCTCGCACCAGGCGATGCGCATCGCCCCCTTGGACGACCCGAGCAACGAACAGCTCACCACCTTCATCGCGGCCGACATCGTCCCCGTCGACAACTGACCCGCCCGGGCACGTTGCCCGAGTTGCGAGGGGGACTCGCAATAGGCTCACCGGCGTGGAACTCCTGCCCGTGATCGTCGGCCTCGCAGTGTGTGCCGCAGCCGTGGTAGCAGCACTGAGGATGCGCCCGTCCAAACGCGCCGAGGGTACCTCGGGCGGAGTGTCCTCCGGCAAGGACAAGCGCTCCGCCCGCGTCGACCCCTTCGGTGTAGGCGAACCGTGGCGCCGCCATGTGGCGGCGGCCCTCTCCGCGCAACGTCGGTTCGCGACGATCGTGGCGAACATGAGCCCGGGCCCGCTGCGCAGCAGGATGGCCGACATCGGCCGCCAGGTCGACCGGGGCGTCGACGAGTGCTGGCAGATCGCGAAGCACGGCGATCAAATTGACGACACCATCCGCGGTCTCGACGGTGCGGGTCTGCGCGCCCGGCTCGAGCGCGCCAGCGACGACTCGATGCGTTCCTCGATCCAGTCGCAACTCGACTCGGTCGAGCGCATTCGCACCGCGCGCGGCCTGACCGATCAGCGTCTCCACGGCCTGCAGACGCGACTCGGCGAACTGGTCAGCCAGGCAGCGGAGGTGTCGATCGGCAGCGACACCACCGGGGAGCTGGGCTCAGCCGTCGACGATGTGGTGGTGCAGCTCGACGCATTGCTCCAGGCCGTCGACGAGGTGAACACCACGGGCCGATCCCGCGGGTTCGAGGCGAACGGCCCGGGCACCGCGTCCCTGTGAGCGACCTGCTCAAGAGCAACCTCGTCGTCGCCGGGGGAACCGCACTTTCTCGCGTCACCGGCCTGCTCCGGGTGGCGGTGTTCGCGATCGTGATGGGCCAGGGCGCCCTGGCCGACGCCTACAACGGCGCGAACAACTCCCCCAACGCCGTCTACGAACTACTGCTCGGCGGCGTGCTGTCGGCCTCGCTCGTGCCCTTGTTCACCCGACAGTTCGAAGAAGACGACGACGACGCGACGTCGGCGGTGCTCAGCGTGGCGGTGCTGGCGATCACGGCCTTGACCGCGATCGCAGTGGCGGCAGCCCCGTTCATCTTCCACGTCTTCGCCTGGAACCTCGCCGAAGGTGTCGACCCGAACGAGTTCCGCATGGTCGGCACCGCTCTCGCCCGCATCTTCCTCATCCAGATCTTCTTCTACGGCGTGAGCGCCCTCGCCAACGCGCTCTTGCAAGCCCGGCGCAGGTACTTCGCTGCATCGTGGGCCCCCGTGCTCTCGAACCTGGTGATCATCGGGTCGTTGCTGATGGTGCCCGCGGCCATCGGCGGTCGTGAGCCCCAGCTGATCGAGGTGCTCACCAACGATCGCCTTCGTTGGACGCTCGGGCTCGGGGCGACTGCGGGCATCGCCGTAATGGCGATCGCGGTCATCCCCGCCCTCGGTCGGGCGAACGTGCCGTTGCACTTCAATCCGCACTTCGGCCACCCCGCGGTCAAACAGCTCCTCAGCCTGTCGGCGTGGACCTTCGGCTACGTCGCCGCCAACCAGCTCGCCCTCATCGTGGTGCAGAACCTCGCCGAGCCGGGCAGCGGCGTGCCCGATGCGTACTCGAAGGCGTACATCTTCTTCGTCCTGCCACATGGGCTCCTGGCGATGTCGATCGTCACCACGTTCACGCCCGAAATGGCGCGGGCCGTCACACGCAAGGACCGCGCCGCCTTCATCGACCGGACCTCGATGGGCATCCGCCTGGTCGCCCTCGCCACCTTTCCCGCAGCGGCGGCGATGTTCGTGTTGCGTCGCCCACTCATCGGTGTCGCGCTCGAACACGGCAACTTCAACGCCGGCGATGCGTTGCTCACGAGCCGGGCGCTCGCCGGGTTCTCGTTGGGTCTGGTGGGCTTCTCGGTGTACCTCTTCGTGCTGCGCGCCTTCTACGCGCACACCGACGCTCGGACTCCCTTCGTGATCAACCTGGTCGAGAACATCATCAACATCGCGCTGGCGTTCGTGCTCTACCGACGCTTCGGCGTGCTCGGCCTCGGGCTTGCATTCGCGATCGCCTATGCGATCTCCTCGGTGTGGGCACTGCAGGTGCTGGCCTACAAGGTGCCGGGGTTCAGCATCAGGTCGGTGCTCGGGAGCCTGGCCCGAATGGCGCTCGCCTCGGTGGTGATGATGGAGGTGATGTGGGTGGTCGCAAGTGTGATCGGCGGCAACTCGGGAGTCGACGCACTGGTGCGCATCGTGGTCGCCGGCGTGGCTGGGCTGACGGTCTATGTGGCGTTGCTGACCGTGCTCGGCGTGCACGAACTCACCCAGCTTCGGGATCGGATCACGGCCAGATTCGCCTAGGCTTGCCGCCATGTTCAAGGGACTCAAGAAGTGGTGGAAGTACCTCGGGGCGAAGTTCAACCGCAGCTTCGAGAAGAACGCCGATCCGGCCGTGCAGCTCGAGCAGGCGCTCACCGAAGCGCAACAGCAGCATCGGCGCCTCAAGGAGCAGGCCGCCAACGTGATCGCCAGCCAGAAGCAGGCCGAGATCCGTCTGAACGCCAAGATGACCGAACTCGAGAAGCTCAACGCCAACGCACGCCAGGCGCTGATGATGGCCGCGGACGCTCAGCGCGCGGGCGATGCGGGGAAGTCGCAGCAGTACACCACCGCCGCGGAGACGATCGCCAACCAGTTGATCCTGGTCGAGAAAGACGTCGAGAGCCTCAAGGCGATGGTGATGGAGAGCACACAGGCGTCCGATCAGGCCAAGGCCGCCGTGGCGCAGAACAGCCGCCTGCTGCAGGAGAAGCTCGCCGAGAAGAACAAGCTGCTCTCCCAGCTCGAACAGGCGCGCATGCAGGAGGAGATGAACTCCGCCATGGCGCAGCTCAACGAGACCGTCGGCGACGACGTGCCGACGTTGAAAGAGGTTCAGGAGAAGATCGAGGCCCGCTACGCGAAGGCGAAGGCCACCGCCGAGCTGGGCGAGACGTCCGTGCAGAGCCGCATCCTCGAAGTGGAACAGGCCACGGCGAACGTCGAGGCGCAGAGCCGCCTCAGCCAGTTGCGCGCCGAGCTCGGTCTCGACAGCGCCGCAGCTCCGGCAGCGGTCGAACAGCCCAAACCAGCCGAGGGCTGACAGCCGAATCTCGTTTGGCGAACGGTCGGCCATCGACTGAGATGTCGACGTGATCGCCATTCGCCGCATCGAGTCTCACCAGGCAGGCGTGCTTCGAGCCGTCCGCCTGGCCGCGCTCGCCGACACGCCGACTGCATTCGGGTCCACCCTGGAACGAGAGTTCGGCTTCGATGAGGCGGAATGGGTGAACCGCGCCAGGCACAGCGCCGCCGGCGACGAACGGTCCATCTTCTTCGCCTGGCACGACGACCAGCGCGTCGTCGGGATCGGCGGCGGGTACCGCGTCGATCTCGCAGATCCGGTTGTGGTCGAGCTGGTCAGCATGTGGACAGATCCGTCGTCGCGCCGGTCGGGAACCGCACGCTTGCTGATCGACGCCGTCGTCGAGTGGGCGACAGACCTCGGCGCCGAACGACTCGATCTGTGGGTCACCCGCGGCAACGAGCCGGCACGACTGCTGTACGAGGCGACGGGGTTCACCGAGACCGGTGAACACCAACCGTTGCCATCGGATCCGTGCAAGGACGAGATCCGCATGGTGCGCGATCTCAGGTGAGCAACACCAGGTCGTCGCGGTGCACGACCTCGTGGGCGCTCTCCGCAGGGAGATCGACGGTGCGCTTGCCCTTGATCGAGCGCAGGGTGTCCGCGTCGCACAGCACCATGCCCCGCGCCAGAACGGCGCCGTCGCCTCCGCGCACCTCCACGATCGACTCCTCGTCGAACGAGCCACGCACGTCGACCACGCCCGCGGGGAGCAGCGAGGTACCCCGCTCAAGGAGCGCCCGACGCGCACCATCGTCGACGGTGATCACGCCTTCGACCAGGCTGGCGAAGCCGATCCACAGCTTGCGCGCCGACAGCTTGCGGTCGTTGGGCATGAACGTGGTGCCCACGTCGATGTCGTTGGCCGCGTCGATGAGCACGTCGGGCCGCGACGACGCGGCGATCACGGAGCGCACACCGCTGAACGATGCCGTGCGCGCCGCAGCGAGCTTGGATGCCATGCCGCCACTCCCCCGGTTCGAGCCCGTCTGTCCGGCGTTCACGGACAGCAGCGGATCGTCGGCCGCCACACGGGCGATGAGCGACGCCGCGGGATCGGCGCGGGGATCGCTCGTGTAGAGCCCGGCGGTGTCGGTGAGGAGGACGAGCAGATCGGCGGCCAGGTTGTGCGCCACCAGCGCGGCGATGCGGTCGTTGTCGCCGTAGCGGATCTCGTCGTTGGCGATCGCGTCGTTTTCGTTGATGATCGGCACGCACCCCAGCTCGAGCAACCGGACCAACGTCTGACGAGCGTGGAGGTATTGGCGGCGATCGATGAAGTCGTGCGGAACCAGCAACACCTGTGCAGCGACCACCCCGCGAGCTCCGAGGTGGCGGTTGTACACCTCCATCAACCGGCTCTGGCCGGCGGCCGACAACGCCTGCAACGTGGGGGTGTCGGTCGGTCGCGCCGAGAGCCCGAGCGCGGCCACGCCAGCCGAGACGGCACCCGAGCTGACGACGACGACCTCGTTGCCCGCGGCCCGAACCTGCACGAGTTGACGGCAGAGCGACTCGATCACGCTCTCGTCGATCACGCCAAGCGCGTCAGTGAGCGACGACGTGCCGATCTTGACGACGATCCTCATGACCGGATCAGCCTCAGGAGCCCTGCTGGTACTCGAAGCTGAAGTTGGCGATCCAGACGACATCGCCGTCCATGGCCCCGGCCTTGGCCAGCAGCTTGGGCACCTTGAGTCGCTCGAGCTGATGATCGATGTAGTTCATGGCGTCGGGAGTGCTGACATCGTTGAGGGCGACGATCCGCTCGACCTGGCGACCGACGAGGCGGAACTCGTGCTCGCCGAGGCGTTCGACGAGCGCGCCCTCGGGCTGCGGCCGGATGATCACGACGCCTTCTCGATCGGGCACTGCCTGGCGAGCCTCGTGCACCAGCGTGGCCAACCGCCCGACGAGCTCGCGGACGCCCTGATGGGTGATGGCCGAGATCGACTCGCCGTCCCACTCCTCGGTGGCCATGTCGGCCTTGGTGCCGATCACCAGCCGTGGCCGCTCGAGCAGCTCGGGCTGGTAGTCGCCCAACTCGCGCAGCAGGATCGTCTCCTGCTCCTCGGGGCCGACGCCGTCGACGGGCGCCAGGTCGACCATCACGCACAGCACTCTGGAGCGTTCGATGTGGCGCAGGAACTCGTGCCCGAGACCCTTGCCCTCGCTGGCACCCTCGATCAGCCCCGGGATGTCGGCGACCACGAAGTTCGTGTCGTTGTCGACACGAACCACGCCGAGGTTCGGTTCGAGCGTGGTGAACGGGTAGTTGGCGATCTTGGGGCGAGCTGCGCTGATCACGCTGATGAGCGTGCTCTTGCCGACGTTCGGGAACCCAACGAGCGCGACGTCGGCCATCAGCTTCAGCTCGAGCCGCAACCACTGCTCCTCGCCGTGCTCACCCTGCTCGGCGAACCCGGGGGCGCGACGCTTGTTCGACCAGAACTTCGCATTGCCACGACCGCCACGACCGCCGTGCGCCGCCAGCCAGCGATCGCCATGGTGGGGCAGATCGGCCAGCTGCTCGCCGCTGTACAGGTCGTAGGCGACGGTGCCCTCGGGGACGGAGATCTCGAGCGGTGCACCGCGCTTGCCGTGCTGGTCCTTGCCCTTGCCGTGCACGCCGTCGGCGGCTCGACGGTGCGGATGGTCCTTGAACGCGATCAGCGACGAGGTGTTGCGATCGGCGACCAGCCACACATCGCCGCCGTCGCCGCCGTCGCCGCCGTTCGGGCCGCCGAACGCGACGGGCCCTTCCCGGCGGAACGATGCACAGCCGGCACCACCGTCGCCACCGCGCACGTTGAGTTGGACGTCATCGACAAAGTTGCTCATAGGTGCCCGAGGGCGCTACCGAGGCTATCGGGCGCCCTCCCGAGCCTGTGGTGTGCATTCCGCGCACGCGCAACGACGGCGCGCGCGCACCAGGTCGACGGCGCACGGAACTCGGGATGTGCATCGGGGTAACGTCCGGTTCCCCACCACGTTCAGGAGGTCACCCGGGCGACCAGGCTGCCGACGAGGTTGCAAGGCCCCACGGCGCTGCATCGCACCCGTTCGGTACCCTGGGCACACGATGACCGACCAGCCCCTCACCCCCCGGGTGGCTGCACACCAGCCCGACCCCGATCTTGCCGAGCGCGCCGAGCGCGCCCAGAAGTGGGCGTCCACGATGGCCGGTCACACCGCCGGCCATGCTGCGGGCGATGGGGTGCGGCTGGCCCATGCCGACTCGTGGGCCGGCAGCGGCTCCACGGCCATCTTCCCCCGCGCCGACCGCGAACGCCGCGAGGCAGATCACCTGTCGGTGCTCGCCACGCGCGCTCACGGTGCCGGCGACCGCCTCGTCGAAGAAGAGCCCGATCAGTGGCGTACCTGCTTCGAGCGCGACCGCGACCGCATCCTCCACGCCAGCGCGTTCCGACGTCTGGCCGGCAAGACCCAGGTGTTCGTCTTCCCCGACGACCACCAACGCACCCGCCTCACCCACGCGCTCGAGGTCGCGCAAGTGGCGACCTCCGTCGCTCAGGTGCTCGGGCTCAACGTGCCCCTCACCGAGGCGATCGCTCTCGGTCACGATTGCGGGCATGGCCCGGGTGGGCATGCCAGCGAGGACGCGCTCAGCCCCTATCTCGAGGGCGGGTTCGATCATGCCGTGTGGGGCGCGGACGTCACGCTGCATTCGTTGAACCTGTGCGTCGAAACCGTCGACGGCATCCGCAACCACTCCTGGAGTCGGCCGGCGCCGATGACCCCCGAGGGCGAGGTCGTCAGCTGGGCCGACCGCATCGCCTACGTGTGTCACGA
The DNA here is from genome assembly GCA_043755475.1 of Actinomycetota bacterium. Taxonomy (GTDB): domain Bacteria; phylum Actinomycetota; class Acidimicrobiia; order Acidimicrobiales; family Ilumatobacteraceae; genus VFMC01. Next base: position 10,691 of record JAYUSX010000355.1, on the reverse strand, counting down.
CTTCGAGGATGCGGCTGCCGCCGGCATCGTCAGCCTCGACATGTTGCCGCCGCTGGTGAGCGATCGTTGTGGACTGCTCCGCCGCGAACAACTCAGCTCGTTCATCGGAGCGATGATCGATGCCGCCGCCCAGACCGGCCGGATCGGCATGACGGCTCGCTGCGCAGAAGCGCTGGCGACGTTCCGGCAGTTCAACTACGAGCGCGTCTACCTTCGACCGGCATCGGTGGCGCAGGGTCACGCGGTCATCTCGATGCTGCGCGCCCTCGTCGAGCACTACGCCGACCGCCCGAACTCCTTGCCCGACGTGGACGGCCTCGACGGCCTCGACGGCCGCGATGGCGTCGAGGCCGGCAGTGCTGCCGCGCTGCACGCGGCGGTCGCCTACGTGGGTGGGATGACCGACCGCTTCGCCTGTCGCCAGGCCGCCAGCCTGCTGGATTGGCCCGTGGACCGGCTGCCGAAGGGCATCGGCACGTCGGGCTGACGGCACGTCGGACCACCCAGGGCCCTCTCAGCCCTCGTCCCCCGCTCGTTGCCACACGCGGAGATTGCCGGCCCGCTCGAAGCCGACGGCCAGCAACGACGTGAGCGCCGTTCCTCGCTCGTAGCCCACCACGCCGAGCTCCGGCGCGAGCCACGACACCGCCGACGCCGCGAACACCCACGCACGCGCCTCGTCGGCCGGGAGGTGCTCGCCCAGATCGCTCGCGTCTTCCAGGCGAAAGAGATTGCTCATCCCCAGGACGCCGGCGCCATGGTGCACGGCCACACCGGCCACGATGATGCCGTCAGCGCGTTCGGCCAGGAACGACACCGGTGCCCCGCGGAGACGTCGCGGCCGCAAGCTGTTCATCGCTCCGCCGGCAGCGATCCATACTCGTTCCCACTCGTCGAGATCGTCGTCGGAGGCCAACACATCCCATGCCGAGTCGACGCCGTCCGGCACACCGGGAGATCGAACGATCCAGCTCGCATCGAACAGCACGCTGAAGCCTTCGCCGGCGAGGTCGAGCGCGCCGAAGGAATCCTTCACCGTGCATGTCGGCCGTTGCTCGATCAGCTCGAACAGCGCGTCGAGCGGCACGTCCGGGCGTGCGGTGATCACATCGGGGTACAGCGGCGGAGCCTCGTCGACGCACCACCACAGCACATCCGAACGACCCGTCCCCACCTCGAGGCTGCGACACACGAGATCGCACCACTCGATGTTGTCGACGACCGCCTGCGACAACGAGGGATCCACCGGTTCGTCCCGCTCAACGCGAACGCAACGGAGCAACGATCCGAGCGCCGACGGGCGGCGGCGACGGCGCCGCGGATCGACCGATCGAGTATGCGGTGCGCAGGCGATCAGCCGCAGCCTCGGCAGCAGCCGCGGTGCGGGCGTGGACGACGCACAGCGGCCGATCGGGGCCGACCGCGACGCCGAGCGGCGCCAGCTCGGTGAGGCCCACGGCATGGTCGACGTCGTCCTGCGGTCGGGTTCGACCCCCGCCGAGCACCACCACTGCCAGACCGACACCGCGAGTGTCGACCTTGGTCACCACTCCTCGCTTCATGGGCTCGACCGCCATCGTGATCGGCGCCCGGTCGAGATGCTTCCATGGAGCGGTGACCAGGTCGCCGGGGCCGCCGAGCGCCTTCACCATCTTCGCGAAGGTCTCGGCCGCAGCCCCGCTGTCGAGCGCGGCCTGCAGACGTTTGCGAGCCGCGGGCAACGTCTTGGCGAGCTTGCCGAGCACGAGCATCTCGGCACACAAGGCCATCACCACGTCGTGCATGCGCTGTTCACGGCGCACGCCCGTCAGGTAGTCGATCGCGTAGACCATCTCGAGCGCATTGCCCGCCACGGATGCGAGCGGCTGGTTCATGTCGGTGAGCAGCGCGTTCGTGGGCATCCCGGCACCACCCGCGACGCCGGTGATGCTGAGCGCGAGCGCGTGTGCTTTGGGCATGGTGGGCATGAACGCCCCGTTGCCGAACTTCACATCCATCGCGAGCGCATCGAGCCCGGCAGCCAGCTTCTTCGACAGGATCGACGCGGTGATCAAGGGAATGCTCTCGACGGTGGCCGTGACGTCGCGGATGCCGTACAGACGCTTGTCGGCCGGTGCCAGATCGGCGGTCTGACCGATGATGGCGACACCCACCTTGGCGACCACCTTGCGGAACTCGGCCATCGTCGGTGTCGCCCGGTAGCCCGGAATCGATTCGAACTTGTCGAAGGTGCCCCCGGTATGACCGAGGCCCCGACCGGAGATCATCGGCACGAACCCGCCGCACGCAGCCACCATCGGCCCGAGCATCAGACTGACCGTGTCGCCCACGCCACCCGTCGAGTGCTTGTCGACCACCGGGCCGTCGAGGCTCCAGCGCAACTGGGTGCCGCTCGCGGTCATGGCCCGTGTGAGCGCCACGCACTCCTCGGTGTCCATGCCGCGCAGGTACACCGCCATCGCGAATGCGCCCGCCTGTGCATCGGCCACGGCACCGCTGGTGATCCCAACGACGAACTGGTCGATCTCGTCGCGGCTCAGCCGCTTGCCGTCACGCTTGGTGCGGATGATCTCCTGGGGCAACATGGGTGTATCCGTCCGTGGTCGTCGGTCAGTAGTCCGAGTCGGACGCGAACGTACCGTCGCCGATGATGGCCGACTCGACAGCATCGAGCAGACCGCTGGCTCCGAACCGGAAGGTGTCTGGGCTCGCCCACCGGTCGCCCATGATGTCGTCGGCGAGCGACAGGTAGGTCAGTGCATCGGCGAGGGTGCGGATGCCGCCGCTCGGTTTGATGCCCACCGCCCGGCCGCTGTCGCGGATCTCGGTGAGCATGGTGCGCACGGCCTCGGGCGAGGCGGAGGACGAGGTCTTGCCGGTGGACGTCTTGACGAAGTCGGCCCCCTGGTCGATCGCGAGCCGTGTGGCCCGACGAACCGCGTCCTGGTCGGGATAGCCACCGGTCTCGAGGATCACCTTCAGCCGCGCCGGCGGTCCGGCGGCGGCGCGGACGGCGCCCACCATGGCTTCGGCTGACCGCACATCGCCGGCCAGGAACGCGCGGTAGGGCACGACCAGATCGATCTCGTCGGCACCGTCGGCCAGCGCCTGGACGGTTTCGCCGACCGTGACGTCGATGTCGGTCGCTCCGGCCGGGAAGTTCACGACGGTCGCCACGAGCACCGGCGTGCCGGCCAGTCGCTCGGCCGCTCGCCGGACGAAGCGGGGCCAGACGCAGACTGCCGCCGTGTGTCCGAACGGGCCGTTCGCCCGATCGCACAGGGCATCGATCGCTTCGGGGGTGCAGTGGTCGTCGAGATCGGTGAGGTCGATCAGGGCGAGCACTCGTCGTGCAGACGCGACGTCATCGGGAGTCGTCGAACGGCTGTCGAATCCCTCATTCATGGGAATCAGCCTAGTGATCACAAAAGCACGAAACCCGGCCGATGGGCCGGGTCTCGATCAGTCGTTGATTCCGAACTGCCGGAGCAGATCGAGGCGTGCCGTGACGGCCGAGAGTCGGATCAGCCGACCGGGACGACGTCGACGACCTTGCGGCCCTTGCGCTCGCCGAACTGGACGGCGCCATCGACGAGGGCGAACAGCGTGTCATCGCCACCGATGCCGACGTTCTTGCCGGGGTGGAACTTGGTGCCGCGCTGACGCACGATGATCGTGCCCGCGCTGAGCTGGGTTCCGCCGAACACCTTCACGCCGAGGCGCTGGGCATTGGAGTCACGTCCGTTGCGGGTTGACCCGCCACCTTTGGTCTTTGACATGTGCGGTCAGCCCTTCGTGATGGAGATGATCTCGACGACGGTGTACTTCTGGCGATGGCCATACCGGCGACGTTGGTTCGTACGGCGCTTGTAGGTGAAGCCGTCGATCTTCGGACCCTTGGCCAGACCAACGACCTTCGCCTTGACGGCCGAGCCCTTGAGCTGGTCGGGGGTGGCCAGAACCGTGTCACCGTCGACGAGCAGAACGGGGGTGAGCGAGATGTCGCTGCCCTGCTCGGCGTCGAGCAGATCCACATGGATCTGCTGACCTTCGGTGACTCGTTCCTGCTTGTTGCCGGATTCGATGACTGCGTACATAGCGGTTGCCCACTCTATCGTTCGGGGGGTCGACGGCCAACGCCGCGACCCCGGTTGTTCCTGGTCACCAGCAGGTGACCAGGCAGATCTCGTGACCGGCCGTCAGCCCAGGAGGGCATGGTCGATCAAGACGCCACGACCTTCGCAGTTCGGGCACTGATCGGCGAAGTTGGTGAGCAGACCCTCGCCGATCCGCTTGCGGGTCATCTCCACCAGCCCCAGTTCGGAGATGTCGAACACCTGCGTGCGGGTCTTGTCGCGAGCGAGCGCGTTCCGGAAGCTGTCGACCACCTTCCGCCGGTTGTCGCGGATCTCCATGTCGATGAAGTCGATCACCACGATGCCACCGATGTCGCGCAGGCGGAGCTGCTTGGCAACTTCCTCGGCCGCTTCGAGGTTGTTCCGGTAGACCGTCTCTTCCAGGTTCGTGGTGCCCACGTTCTTGCCCGTGTTCACGTCGATCACGGTGAGCGCCTCGGTGTGCTCGATGATCAGCGAACCGCCGCTCGGCAGCCACACCTTGCGGTCGAGCGCCTTGTGGAGCTGTTCGTGCACGTGGTGGCGCTCGTACAGGGGCAACCCGTCGATGGTCTGGTCGTGGAACTCGATCCGATCGGCCAGCTCCGGGTTGAACGCGCTGACGTAGTCCTTGACGTCGTCGTAGAGACGCTGGTCGTCGATGATGATGCCGCGATACTCGGCGTTGAACTCCTCGCGGATCACCCTCACCGCCAGTTCGGGCTCGCGGTACAGCAAGGTGGGACCCTGCGCCTTCTTCGCCTTGGCCTCGATCGCATTCCACTGGTCGAGCAAGCGCGTCATGTCGGCCCGAAGCTCGTGCTCGGTCGCGTTCTCGGCAGCGGTGCGCACGATCAGACCGTGCTCGGCAGGCTTGACGCGGTCGAGGATGTTGCGGAGACGCTTGCGCGTGTCGTCGGGCAACCGCTTGGAGATGCCGTACGTCTTCGAGTTCGGGATCAGGACGACGAACCGTCCGGGTAGCGACACCTCTTGGGTGAGGCGCGCCCCCTTGGCTCCGATCGGGTTCTTGGTGACCTGGCAGATGATGAGCTGCTTGGCCTTCAGCATCTGCTCGATGCGAAGGTTGTTGCCCTTCTCGACGATGTCCTCGGCGTCGTACTGCACGTCGCCGCGGTACAACACCGCGTTCTTCGGCGTGCCGATGTCGACGAAAGCCGCTTCCATGCCTGGCAGCACGTTCTGGACCTTGCCGAGGTAGATGTTGCCGTGGATCTGGCTGATGTCGTCGGCCGGACGGCTCACGTAGTGCTCGATCAGGTTGCGACCTTCGAGGACTGCGACCTGGGTGAGCGAAGGCCGCACCTGCACGCACATGAGGTACCGACCGACGGGCCGACCGTTGCGTTCCCGACCCTTGCGCTTCTCGAGCACCGCTGGATCGACATCGACATCGACGGCCGACGGCCGTGTGGAGGTGACCACACCGGAGTCGTCGCGACGCGATGCGGCGGCGCCGCTGCGGCTGCGACCGCCTCGGCGCCGCTTCTTTGCTCCGGTGCGTTCGCCTCCATCTGGGCTCGACCCCGCCGATGCTCCGGTCGAGGCTCCGGCGGACGGGTTGCCGGCGGCGCCGGTCTTCAGGCCGCTGCCGCGACCGCCCTGACGGCCGCCGCCCACATCGGTCGCTGCGCCGGCCGCACGGGCCGCTCCGGCGGGTGCTGGCCGTGTGTCGCCGATCTGGGGCCGACGAACGAGAGCTGTCTCGGCAGCCGCGGCCGAGGGGCGGCCTTCCGCCAAGCGCTCCGGCATCTCCGGTTGCACCGTGAGATCGACCTGATCACCGCTGTCACCGCTGTCGCCCGCATCGCCGACGGCGTCGGTCGCGTCGGTCGCATCGGTCGCGTCGTCGTCTGCGGTGGCCGCTGGTTTGGCGGGTCGCGGCGCACGCGGCGCACGTGGGCGAGGTGTCGTGGCGACGGCCGACTCGGCCGCGCTCGTCGACCGATTCGTGCTGCGCTCGTCGTCCATATCGTCGATGTCGTCGATGTCGTCGATGTCGTCGCCATCGATGTCGTCGCCGTCCGATGCATCGGACTCGTCTCCGCCGGCGAGTGCGCCGGGCTTCTTGCGGCCTTTGCCACCACGAGATCCGCGGCGACGCTTCTTCGGACCAGTGCGTCCATCCGGTCCTTCGGTTCCGTCGGACCCGTCGCCAACATCGCCGACATCGCCGACATCGCCCGTGTCGCCCGTGTCGCCCTCATTGCTGGCAGGGGTGAACGAGGCGGTTTCGTGCTCGAGGCCCGGGTCGATCGGGTCGCGGCCAGAAGCAGGCGTCCCTTGCTCGTCGCCGACGGCGTCGAGTGTGCTCTCGTCCATGTGAGGTCGTCCCTTCTGACGTGCGCCAGGGTGTGAATCGGGCACACGTTGACCATCGGTCGGGCGCAGGATGCTGCCGCACGATGATCTCGTTCGATTGTCGGTTGCCCACCTTCGGCGCCGCCATTGCGGTCGGCGGCGCACCCCCGGGTGAGCGACGGGTGCTTCGGACATCCCCGGCGCCCATCGTGGAGATGGTGGCGCCGACGAGGACCGTGTCGAGCACGGCATTGACCAACGGGTCAATGCGCGTGCACAGAGTGTACCGCCTGACGGCGGCCGGGCCGGGCATCTCCGAGCATTTGCGCCACGCTGGGTGGGAAACCCCTGACGGTGAGTGCGATCAACGGTAGCGACGCATGTGCACGTTCTGCACCAGCGCCAACAACACGAAGAACGTCACCAAGCTCGATCCGCCATAGGAGATGAACGGCATCGGCAGCCCCGTCACCGGCATGATCCCGAGCGTCATCGCGATGTTCTGGAACACCTGCCACAGGATCATCGTGAACACGCCGGCGCACAAGTACGTGCCGAGCATGTCCTTCGACAGGTGGGCGATGCGCCAGATGCGCACGAGCATCAGAATGAACAAACCGATCACCACACTGCAGCCGACGAGGCCGAACTGCTCCCCCACGGCCGAGAACGGGAAGTCGGCCCATTGCACCGGGATGTCGTTCTTCGCGTTCGTCAGCGGGCCTTGCAACCACCCTTTGCCGGTGATGCCACCCGTCGCGATCGCACGAACGGCATTGCGCGGCTGATAGATGAAGTCGCGCAGTGCATCGTCGCTGGAGTCCTGGTTGAAGAACGCCTCGATCCGGCGCAGCTGGTAGCGGTTGACGATGCCCGACACCACCGCGGCGATCACCGTGGCCACCGACATCAACGTGATCAGGGCGATGTACTTCGGCTTGGCCCCGGCGACCAGCAGCACACCCATCGCCATCGCCACCATCACCGACGACGATCCGAGGTCGGGCTGGATGATGATCAGCGCCGATGGCACGCCCACCATGATCAACCCTCCGAGGAACCGCGGATACGACACCTCGTCGCTGTCCTCCTCGGACAGATACGCGGCGAGCGCCAGGAGCACCGTTGCCTTCGCCAGCTCGGCGGGCTGCAGCTTCAGCGGGCCGAGGTCGAAGCTGAGGCGGGCGCCGCCGCTCACGGTGCCGGCCACGTTCACGAGCACCAGCATCATGATCGTGACCCCGTAGAAGAACCTCGCCCGTTCGCGCAAGGTCTCGTAGTCGATCGCCATCACCACCACCATCGCGATGACGGCCGCGATCAGGAACACCACCTGTCTCGTGACGTAGAGGAACGGGTCGGTCTGCTTGGTCCTCGAGGCCGAATAGATGACGAAGCAGCCGATCCCGGCAAGCGCCGCCTGGACGAGCATCAACAACCAATCGACGTTGCGGCTCGGATCGCTGGGACTCGATCGGATGTTGCCGAGCCCGGAATCGGGCTTGCGTTGGAGAAAGGTGAGCGTCATCGACGCACACCGTCGTCGCCGGCGGGCCGACGACTATTCACGAATCGACCCGTCATAGCCACCGAGGCACGTGGAGTCCGCCAGTTCCTTGGGCGCGGCGGTGTACGGCGAGTTCACGTCGAGCGTGTCGGACGGGAGGACCTTGTCTGGCTCGATCTCCTCGGCGAGCACGGTGAAGATGCACTTGACGACGGGAGCTGCCGCCTTCGAGCCATACCCGCTCTTTTCGAGGTAGGCGACGATGGTGTAGGGCTGCTCCTCGGTCAGGCTGAACGCACCGAACACCGACGAGTCGTTCCAGGGGTATTGGCCGGCACCCTGAGCTGTGCCGGTCTTGCCGGCGATCGGCAACTTCTCGTACGGGTAGTCGGCGAACAGCCTCTCTCCCGTGGTCGCCCGGTAGCGGCCCGCGGGGTACTCGACGCCGCATCGCTTCTCCTGCTCGCCTCCGCAGATCACGCGAGACAGTCCGGCGATGATCGGCAAGCGCACCTCGGGCGGCATCTGCATCTGGTTGTTGATCTCCGGCTTCTCGAACGACTCGACGATCACCGCGGCGTCGAGATCGGCCATCGCCGCCACGCCCTCCTCGTTCGGCGTGAACGGGGCCAGGATGTTCTTCACCAGATGGGGGCGCATCACGAAGCCGCTGTTGGCGAGAGCGGCATACGCGTTGGCCAGCTGGAGCGGCGTCGACGCGAACAGCCCCTGGCCGATGGCCACCTGCACCAGGTCGCCGGTCACGAGTCGCGGTGCTTCTCCCTTCGAGAGCACGTTGTTTTCGACCAACTCCTTCTTCACCGCATCGTCGGGGATTCGACCGTCCCACTCGTACCGCAGGTCGATGCCGGAATCGGCGCCGAAACCGAACTCCATCAGGTCTGCCTTCAGCTCGTCGCGCCGGCCGAGCAAGGTGAAGAAGTTCTCGCCCAGGCGATAGAAGAACGTGTCGGAGCTGACGGCGAGCGCATCGGCCACCTTCACCGGGCCGTAGCGACTGGGCACCCCGAAGGGATCGAGGGCGTTCTTGAACTCACAGCGCACACCCTCGGCGCAGATCTCTTCGTCCACCGACACCAACTTGTACGTGCCCTCGTCCATCCAGATGTCCTCGGAGGAGATCAACCCGCTGTGCATCGCCGACCAGGCGATGAACGGCTTGATCGTGGATCCGATGTTGTACCGGCCCTGCACCGCTCGGTTCACCAGGATCGAACGGTCGGGATCCTTCGTGGGCGGGAACAACTGCTCGAGCTTCTCCTTGCTGACGCCGGCGTTGAACCACCGGTTGTCGAACGTCGGGTAGCTCGCCATCGCGATCACTTGACCGTTGGTGTGGTCGAGCACGACGACCGAGCCGGCCGGTGCCTTGTACTGGATCCACTCCTGATCGCCGAACTCCTTCGAGTTGGCGTAGACGCGAGTCTGACCGCCTTCGATCTTCGGATCGATGAAGTTGTGCGCCGCCAAGTCGGCGCAATTGCACTCCTCTTTGTCGGTCGGCAGATTACGACGTTGCTTCAACTTGGTCTCGAGCGCCTGCTCGGCGTACTGCTGCAGGTCGAGGTCGATGCTCAGCTGGATGTCGTTGCCTCCGACGGGCAACACCTCGTCGAGCAATCGCACGGTGTTGCCGGCAGCATCGATCTCCCACTTCTGGAAGCCCCATTCACCATGGAGCTCGGTCTCCATGCTCTGCTCGATCCCGAATGCGCCCACCCGCTCGTTGAGGTTGTACCCGAGGGCGAGGTACTGGTCCTTGGTCTCTTTGAAGATCGCGCTCATGTAGCCGACGACATGGCTGGCCAGCGGCGCATAGGGATAGATGCGCCGCCACTCCTCGATCACGTCGACACCGGGGAAGTCCTCAGACCGCTCGAGCAGGAACTGCACCGTCTCTTCGTTCACGTCCTCGACGAGCGGCATCGGCAACAACGGGTCGTACAGCTTCTCGCCGTCCTTGAAACGCTGCTGGAGTTCGACGACCGGTTTGCCGAGCGGTCCGCTCAACCGATCGAACAGCTGGGCGCGGTTCTTGGTGTTGCGCAGCACGCGCCACTCGACGGTCACCGTGAGCACGCGCTGGTTGTCGGCGAGGATGCGACCGTCGGCGTCGAAGATCCGACCCCGTTCGGGCGGCAGGCGCACCTCTCGGATCTTGGACAGGTCGACCGACTCCTGATACGCCTCGGCCTGCACCCCTTGCAGGAACCACAGCCGGGTACCAACGGCTCCCATGAGGATGATGGCGATCAAGGCGAGCACGCCCAAGCGGCTGCTCCGTCGGTCGATGGCCATGTCACCATTCTGGCGGATGTCGCGCCGTGAGCGGGCGCGCGCGGCCCGACGTGCAGCGATGCGACGCAGCTCGACACGATCATCTCGAGCGACGTGCTACTCGCGAATCGCCTTCCACTTCGGCTTCTTCACGCACATGCACCACCGGCCGAGCGGGACCAGGAGCGGACTGAGGACCAGCGCGAAGACCGTCACGGTCGGTACGATCGTGAACAGACGCGACGTGAACCAACCGTCCTGGCCGATGAGTGTGCGGGCCACAGGGACGGCCGTCTCGCCGACCGCCGCTCCGATCGCGGTGAAGATCGACGACAGCCACCACGGTGGCGTGGGAGTGAGCGTGAGCGTGTAGCCCGCGACGAACCCGGCGAGTGCATAGACGAGCGCGGTCAACCCGAGTGGGCTGCCGGTCGCCAGGTCGTACATCA
>JAYUSX010000354.1:0-3506 GCA_043755475.1 Actinomycetota bacterium | reverse complement strand
GCGCTCGCAACGGTGCCGATGTGCTGCTCGCATCGGTCGACGGCAAGCCCGGCCTCGGCCCACTCCTCGGAGGCAAGGCCCTCACCAAGAACGATCAGTTGCTGCGCACGTTTGCAGCCAGTGGCGGCCGAGTGCGGGCTCGCGCCATCCCGCCCGATCAGGCATTCGGCGACTACCTGGAACTCAAAGGCGTCGGCGGGCTGCTTCGCCGCGCTGCATCGGCTGCATCCCTCGACATGGTGGCTGCGTCGACGCCAGGGCTGGAGCATCTCCTCGTACTCGGCAAGATCAAAGAGCTCGAGCGCACCAAGGCTGCCGACCTCATCATCGTCGACGCCCCTCCGGCCGGTCACGCAGCCCCGTTCATCCGAGCGGCGAGCGCGCTGCAGGAAGTGGTCGCCAGCGGTCCGGTGCGACAGCAGGCCGACGAGGTCGCCGAGATGCTCGCAGATCATCAGCGGTCGCAGGCCCTGCTCGTCACGCTGGCCGAGGAGACGCCGGTGAACGAGTTGATCGAGCTGGCCTGCGACGTCGACGAGCGGTTGGGGCTCGCGTTGGCGCCGTTGGTGGTCAACGCCTGCTGGCCCGACCGCCCCGAGCTCGAGCTGACGCCGGCAGCGGCGGCCAAACGCAGCGGTACATCGCTGTCGACCGCCGACAAGGCGGCCCTCACGTCGTCGAGCCGGTACGGCTGGGCACGCCTGCAGGTGCAACGTGAGCAGCTCGCACGACTCGACGAACTGTTGCCGTTGCCCCGCATCGTGTTGCCCAAGCTCACCGTCCCGCGACTCACGTCCGTCGACCTCGACGTGCTCGTCGAGGCGCTGGCGGTCGAGCCGGAGCGGCCACGATGACCGTCCGCCGAGTCGGAGCACCGCTCGCTCACCTGCTCGACAGCGCCAACCTGCTCGTCACGTGCGGGCCGGGAGGTGTCGGCAAGACCACCACTGCGGCAGCCCTCGGGCTCGCCGCGGCTCGCTCCGGACGCCGCGTGGTCGTGGTGACCATCGATCCGGCCAAGCGACTGGCCGATGCCCTCGGCATTGATGCAGCGGGGTCGAACCAGCCACACCTCGTCGCCGATGCGGTCAGCGGGCCGGGTTCGTTCTCCGCGCTCATGCTCGACGCAGAGAAGACCTTCGACCAGCTCATCCGCGACCGTGCTGGCGATGCGGCGGAGTCGATCCTCAACAACGGCGTCTACCGCAGCATCGCCGGCTCGCTCGCCGGCGCGCAGGAGTACATGGCGATCGAACGCCTGCATCAGCTGCACCACAGCGGTGACTACGACCTCGTCGTGATCGACACCCCGCCGTCACGACACGCGATCGACATCCTCGAGGCTCCCGACCGGTTGGTGAAGTTCCTGTCGAACCCGGTGTATCGCGCGCTCACGATCCCGTCACGCTCGTTCGCCAAGGTGACCAACGCCGCCACCGGAGCGTTCTTGTGGACCGTGAAGCGCCTCGCCGGACCGAAGATCGTGGAGGAGACGATCGAGTTCTTCCGCTCGATCTCGGGTCTCGAAGCCGGGCTTCGCACGCGAGCCGCCGAGATGTCGGCGCTGCTGCGCTCCGGCGACACCGCGTTCGTGCTGGTCTCCAGTCCGCGGGCCGAGGCGATCGACGAGGCCAGCTTTCTGGCCACCGCACTCCACGAGGGAGGCTTCCGGCTCGGAGGTGTCGTGGTGAACCTCGTGCATCCGCTGCCGCCCAATCTGCACATCGACGACGAACTCCTCGATCAGATCACGGGCCCCCTGGCCGAACAGATCGCTTACCACCGCGAGCTCACGTTGCTCGCCACGGGTGAGCGCAACGAACTCGAGGCGCTGTTCGCGTTGGCCAACGGCGCACCGGTGTGCGAGGTTCCGTTGCTCGACCACGACGTCCACGACGTGGACGCCCTGATCGAGTTGGGCGGCGTGCTGGTCGATTGAACCGGCCGGCACGATGTCACCCGAACCCGTCTCGGGAGATCGGGCGTCAGACGACCGGGGTGAAGTCGGGCCCCACGGTACGGGTTCGCTTCAGTTCCCAGAACCCTCCGACGGTCGCAGCCATGGTGACGCCGTCCCACAGACGCAGACCATCCTCGATCGGGAGGCGACGGCTGATCACCGGCCCGAAGAAGCCGACACGCTGGCCGGAGTCGTCGGTGAATCCGAGGATCGGTGTGCCGACGTCGTTGCCGGTGAGCGACAGAGCATCGTCCATCGATGCTCGGATGACGGGATCCCAGGCGTCGTCGTCGAATGCCGCGGCGTACGAGGTGTCGAGCCCGGCCTCGGCCAACAACTCGGCCGCGGTGGTCGAACGGTCCTGTCGATGGTGGATGTGTTCGCCATACACCGTGTAGAGCGAGCCGAGCGGTGCGTTGCCCTCGCCGGCGCGCACCGCCTCGAGCACGCGGAGCAGGCCAAGCGTGTACGTGACCACCTCGGAGAAGGCGGAGCCGGGTTGCACGTCGTTCTTGAACTTCAGACTGATGGGACGCCACACGACGTCGAGGTCGCGGTGAGGGGCGATGTCGTTCACCCATCGCGAGGTGAGCCAGCACCATGGACAGGCAGGGTCGATCCAGAACTCCAGCTTCACGGGGGTGCCTCCTGGCGGTACGTCGATCGATCGTCGATCGTCGATCGACGTCACCGAGATGGGTTCGGCCGATGTGATCACGACTCCAACCGGCGTTCAACCAGGTTTCTTCCACGTGAGCAGCTCCCGGGGTGGTGGCGTCGGTGCACCACACGATGCGATGCGCCATCTGGACGAACGCGGGAGCGACGACGGACAATGCGCCATGACGTCCGAACGTAACGCCCCGTCGAACGGCGCCGCGACGCGTGTCGACGTGCACGAGGCCGGCCCCGCCGAGATCGTCGCGGCGGGTCGCTTGGTGCTGGCCGGGCTGGCTGAGCATTGGGGAGGGGTCGACGCCTTCCTCAATCACGATCTCGCAAACCTCGCCGCGGCCTACCCCTCCGGCCGCACGCTCGTGGCGGTCGATCGCGCGGGTCGGGTCGTCGGCACGGGAACCGTCGTGCCACGTGACGGCCACGATGTCGAGGTGGTGCGGATGTCGGTGGCTGCCGAACTTCGCGGTGCCGGTGTCGGCCGACGGATCCTCGATGCGCTGATCGACATCGCCGAGGGGTGGGGAGCGCAGCGAGTGGTGCTCGAGACGACGGCAGGATGGACGGCGACCGTCGCGTTCTACGAGCGATGCGGATTCCGGGTCACGCACTACGTCGACGGTGACTTCGGCCGCGATGCGTGGTTCGAGCGACGAGTCGGTGGACCCGATGTCGGCGCGGCGTAGACCGCCGACAGCTCACCAGCGATGCGCGCGAGCTCGTGGCGGACCTCCGGCGGGTCGAGCACCTCCACCGCGGAGCCGAAGCCCGCGACCTCGCCGGCGATCTGGCGGGCGCCATGCGCACGGATCTCCACCGCGATCCGTCCATCGGGCGCTGCCGCGCCGATCTGCAGACGCGTCCCCAACAG
>JAYUSX010000353.1:0-23869 GCA_043755475.1 Actinomycetota bacterium | reverse complement strand
GCTCGACCTCAGCGTGGGCGTCGACTACGACCAGCGCAGCATCCTGCGTCGGCTCGTCGACCTGCAATTCGATCGCAACGACATGGCGCTCGGTCGCGGCAAGTTCCGCGTGCGCGGCGACACCATCGAGGTGCATCCGTCGTACGAGGAGACGGTGCTGCGCATCGAGATGTTCGGCGACACCGTCGACAGGCTCACGGTGGTCGATCCGCTCACGGGAGAGCAGTTGAAGGAGCTCACCCGCACCCAGGTGTTCCCGGCCACTCACTATGTGGCCGGCGACGAGCGGATGCGCAAGGCCGTCCTGGGCATCGAGGCCGAGCTGCAGGAGCGGCTCGCGTGGTTCGAGGCGAACGGCAAGCTGCTCGAGGCCCAGCGATTGCGCATGCGCACCCAGTACGACCTCGAGATGATCCAGGAGGTGGGGTACTGCAACGGCATCGAGAACTACTCGATGCACATCGACGGCCGCTCCTCGGGCGAGCCGCCGTTCACTCTGCTCGACTACTTCGCCGACGACTTCCTCGTGGTGATCGACGAGAGCCACGTCGCCGTCCCGCAGTTGCACGGCCAGTACGAGGGCGACCGCAGCCGGAAGGACCAACTGGTCGAACACGGCTTCCGTCTGCCGAGCGCACGAGACAACCGGCCGCTTCGCTTCGAGGAGATCATGGAGCGGATCAACCAGGTCGTGTTCCTGTCGGCGACGCCTGCCGCGTACGAGTTGCGAATGTCGCAGCAGGTGGTGGAACAGATCGTGAGGCCCACCGGACTCGTCGATCCCGAGGTGATCGTCAAGCCGACCAAGGGCCAGATCGACGACCTCATCGAACAGGTGAACCAGCGCGTCGCCAAGGGCGACCGCGTGCTCATCACCACGCTCACCAAGAAGATGGCCGAGGACCTCACCGAGTACCTGCTCGAGCAGGGCCTGCGCGTGCGATACCTGCACAGCAACATCGACACCATCGCCCGCATCCAGACCCTTCGCGGTCTGCGTCTCGGCGAGTTCGACGCGCTCGTCGGCATCAACCTGCTGCGTGAGGGGCTCGACCTGCCGGAGGTGAGCCTCGTGTGCATCCTCGACGCCGACAAAGAGGGCTTCCTGCGCAGCGAGACATCGCTCGTCCAGACCATGGGCCGCGCGGCCCGCAATGTCGATGGTCAGGTGATCATGTACGCCGACAAGGTCACCGACTCCATGGAGCGGGCGATCCAGGAGACCCAGCGTCGTCGCGAACGCCAGATCGCGTACAACCTCGAACACGGCATCGACCCACAGACGATCCGCAAGGCGGTCGGTGACATCCTGTCGATGCTCGGTCTCAGCTCGAACGGTGATGGTGCGCCGGTGCCGGGCAAGGACAGGCGCCGGGTGCGTGAGCGCGACAAGGTGAAGCAGGAGCTGAAGACGCTCCCGCAGGAAGAGCTCAACCGGCTGATCCTCACCCTCGAAGAGGAGATGCACGCCGCCGCGGCCGATCTGAAGTTCGAGTACGCGGCCCGCCTGCGCGACGAGGTCAACGAGCTCCGGCGCGAGATCCGCGACGCCGGCTGATCCTGGCGGCCCACGCGCCGGGGGCGGAGCGGCTCAGAGCAACTCGGTGAGCAGGTGGATGACGACTCCAGCGAGACCGCCGACCACGGTGCCGTTGATGCGGATGAACTGGAGATCGCGGCCCACCTGGAGCTCGAGCCGGCGACTGGTGGATTCGGCGTCCCAACGCTCGACCGTGGACGAGATCATGGTGCTCACCTCGCCGCGGTAGTTCGACACGAGGTAGCTGCCGGCCGACGCGACCCAGCCATCGATCTTGGCCTGCAGCGCGGCGTCGTCCTTCAGCTGCTGCCCGAGCTGCGACAGGCTGAACGTCATCCGGCGACGAAGCTCGCTGTCGGGGTCGATCGACGCCTGTTCGAGCGAGCGCTTCATCTCGCCCCACAGCGAAGCGATCCACGCCCGCACATCGGGGTGGGCGAGCAGTTCGTCCTTCAACTCCTCGCCCTTGGCGATCAGCTCCGGGTCGTCGCTCAGCCGCCGTGCGAAGGCGGCGACCCGTTCGTCGATCGACTTGCGCACGTCGTGCTGGTGATCTCGTCCGACATCGTCGAGGAATCGGTGCACGCCACTGAAGATCTTGTCGAAGATGCGGTCGTCGATGTTCTCGGGCACCCACCAGGGCGACTCGTGCTGCAATCGCTCGCGGAACGTGGTGCGGTTGTCGTCGAGGAAGTTCTTCAGGCCGCTCATCGTCGCATCGAGCAGGCGTTGGTGATGCCCGTTCTCGACGGCGACGTCGATGGCCTTGGCGATCAGCGGCGCGACCGGCGTGGCGCGGATTCGGCGTTCGACCATCGATTCGATCGACCCCGCGATCGCTCGGTCATCGACCACCTCGAGCGCGCCGCGCAGCACGTCTCCGGCGGCCGCCGACGCGCGCAGCGCATTCGCCGGATGGGAGAGCCACTCGCCCAGCCGTGCACCGATGCGAGCGTTTCGGAGCCGCTCGTCGAGGAGATCTTCGGTGAGGAAGTTCTCCTGCACGAACTCTCCCAACGACGCGCCGATCTGATCCTTGCGCTTGGGAATGATCGCGGTGTGTGGGATCGGGATGCCGAGCGGATGTCGGAACAGCGCCGTCACCGCGAACCAATCCGCAAGCGCACCGACCATCGCGGCTTCGGCGAAGGCCTCGACGTACTCCAGCCAGCCGGACGCACCGTCGCGGACGACTCGCGCAATGATGAAAACGATCGTGACGGCGACGAGCAGCCCCGTGGCCGTCGCCTTCATACGGCGCAGATCGCGCGAGCGTTGGTCGTCGAGGGTGGTGGTCATCTGCCCACACCCTAGGTTTGCGATCTCGGTGACCGTCGCGTGTGTGCGAACGGATCAGCCGAGGAACGTCACCAGCTCCCGACGAGCGGCGCTCCGAGCACCGCCGACAACGATTCGGCCGGTTGCGGCACGGCGAACAGGTAGCCCTGACCGAAGCGGCACCCGAGCTGCAGGAGCTTGTCGCATTGCGTCTGGGTCTCCACGCCCTCGGCGATCACTTCGATGCCCGCATCGGCAGCGCGAGCCAGGATCATCCGAACCTCGGCGATGTCTCGCTCCGTGCCGTTCACCTGCTGCACATAGCGACGGTCGAGCTTCGCTCCCGAGATGGGGATGTCGCCCAGCTGTTCGAGCGCATGGAAGCTGTGCGGCACATCGTCGAGCAGCAGCTTCACACCAAGATCGACCAGCTTGCGCAGCTGGCTGCGGGCGCCATCGGTGAGCTGATAGGCGATCCGTTCGTTGAGCTCGATGGTGATCGCGTCGGCGTCGGTGCCCGTCTCCAACAGGCGCCGCTCCACCAGTTCCGCCAGGCCGAACTCGGGGACGCCGGCGAACTCGAGGTTCAGGGCCGCGCTGAGGTCGGGCATCCGGTGCCGGAAGTCGCCGAGGAACTGCAACGAGGAGTCGAGCATGCGATCGAACAGGCTGAGCATCGACGGGCCGGTCGAGTAGGCGTCGAGGAACGCATCCGGACCGAGCACGCCGTCGAGGGTCTGCAGCCGGGCCAGCGCTTCGATGGCCACGACTTCGCCGTTGATCAGCTCGACGATCGGTTGGAAGTAGGCGATCATGCGGCCGTCCACTTCACCCGATGCCGATGGGGCCATGTCGGAGGGGTCCTGGAGGACGACGATGCTGCGCGTCTCGGCTTCGGCGATCGAGCCGAGCGCCGATGCGACAGCCTCGCCGAGGCGCTGGTAGCGGCCTGGATCGTCGTCGTCGAGCAGGCAGAGGAAGGCCAGTGCGGCCCCGTCGTTTCCGGGAACGCCGAACGCTGTCCCGATCGGTGATGCCGCGATCGACCAGCGTGCTTCGGTCTGTTGATGCAGGTAGTGCAACAGATGCAGACCGATGCGACTGAGCGCAGCATCGAGACTCGGACTTCCAACCACGTCGTCACTATCGGCACGCAGAGTGCGCACCTTCAGCAATTCCTGCGATTCGATCCTGAAACTGTCGAGACTCGCGGCGCCGATGGACCCTCCGGATCGGGGTGGGCGCCCCGAGCGAAAGCCGATCGGCAGAACGTGTGTTCGTTCGGGCCTGCGAGTAGCCTCGACACGATGCCTGCTGCACCCCGCACCGCCACCGGGTCGACCTCGCCCACAGTGCCCAAGAAGTCGCCGAAGAGCCCCCCCAAGACCCCGCCGAAGAACGCGCTCAAGACCCCGACGAAGAAGTCGCCCCGGTCCGCCACCGACAAGCCCCGGTCCGCCACCGACAAGCCCGAAGCTGCCCCGTCGGGCGTGGCCGACTCGCAGCACGCTTCCCCCGACGTGTCACGGGTGCCTGCTCAGCGGACACGGCGGACCGAGCCCGCACGTCCTGGCGCAGCCAGTTCATCGGGGCTCATCACGGTTCGCGGCGCACGCGAGCACAACCTCAAGAACGTCAGCGTCGACCTGCCTCGCGACCGATTGATCGTGTTCACCGGTCTGTCCGGCTCCGGCAAGAGCAGCTTGGCGTTCGACACCATCTACGCGGAAGGGCAGCGACGCTACGTCGAGAGCCTGAGTGCCTATGCCCGACAGTTCCTCGGCCAGATGGACAAACCGGACGTCGATGTGATCGAGGGGCTGTCGCCGGCGATCTCGATCGACCAGAAGTCGGCCGGGCGCAATCCACGGTCCACGGTGGGCACGATCACCGAGGTCTACGACTACCTGCGATTGCTGTGGGCGCGCATCGGCGTGCAGCACTGTCCCAACGACGACACCAAGCTCGAGCGTCAGACACCGCAACAGATCGTCGACCGCATCCTCGAACTTCCCGAGGGCACCCGCTTCCAGGTGCTCGCTCCGGTGGTGCGAGGCCGCAAGGGCGACTACGACACGCTGTTGCAAGACCTCGCCGGCCAAGGGTTCGTGCGGGCCAAGATCGACGGCGAGACCGTTGACATCAACGAGTTCCTGAAGCGTGACGAGAAGCTGGCCCGCTATGAGAATCACCACATCGAGATCGTCGTCGACCGGCTCGTGCGCCGCGACGGCCTCGAGCGTCGCCTCACCGACTCGCTCGAGACAGCGTTGCGTCTCACCGAAGGTGTCGCCCAGGTCGAACTCGTCAACCGCGATGGGGTCGACGACGAGACGCTCACCTTCAGTCAGCACCTCGTGTGCCCCGCGTGTGGCACGAGCTACGAAGAGCTCGCTCCTCGCAACTTCTCGTTCAACACCCCGTACGGCGCCTGCGCCGTGTGCGACGGGCTGGGCACCACCTTCGAAGTCGACCCGGAACTCGTCATCCCTGACCCCGACATGAGCATCAACGAGGGCGCGATCGCACCGTGGCGCAGCTCGCACACCCAGTACTTCACGCGCATGCTCGAAGCGGTGGCCGAGTCCTACGAGATCGATCTCGGCGCGCCGTACCGCACGCTCACCGCCAAGCAGCAGAAGATCGTGTTGCACGGCGTGACCGGCAACCTGGAGGTGAAGTACAAGAACCGCTACGGGCGTACCCGGCAGTACAGCACCGCCTACGAGGGTGTGATCCCGTGGATCAAGCGCCGACACGAGGGTGCCGAGAGCGACTGGAGCCGTGAGCAGTACGAGGGTTACATGCGGCTCGTGCCGTGCCCCACGTGCAACGGCGCCCGCCTCAAGCCGGCATCGCTGGCGGTGCGGGTGAACGACAAGCACATCTCCGAGGTGTGCGACATGAGCATCGGGGATTCGTCGAAGTTCCTCGGCGGGCTGGTGCTCAGCGAGCGCGATCGGATGATCGCCGAGCGTGTCACCAAGGAGATCAACGCACGCCTCGGCTTCCTGCTCGACGTCGGCCTCGACTACCTCACCCTGTCGCGATCGGCGGGCACGCTCGCAGGCGGCGAGGCTCAACGCATTCGCCTGGCCAGCCAGATCGGCTCCGGTCTCGTCGGCACCCTGTACGTGCTCGACGAACCGTCGATCGGTCTGCACCAGCGCGACAACCGCCGGCTCATCGACACGCTCGTCCGGCTGCGCGACCTCGGCAACACCGTGATCGTGGTGGAACACGACGAGGACACGATCCTCGAGAGCGACTGGATCGTCGACATCGGCCCGGGAGCCGGCGAACACGGCGGCGAGGTGGTGTACAGCGGTCCGGTGGCGGGCGTGCTGACCTCGAAGGAGTCGATCACCGGCCAGTACCTGTCGGGTAGGCGATCCATCCCCGTGCCCGAGATGCGCCGGAAGCCCGGCGAGCAATGGCTGCGCGTGAAGGGCGCCCGCGAGCACAACCTGTGCAACATCGACGTCGACATCCCGCTGGGTTGCCTCGTCGCCGTCACCGGTGTGTCGGGCAGCGGCAAGAGCACGCTCGTGCGCGACATCTTGCTGCCGGTCCTGATGCAACGGATCTACAAGAGCAAGGACGCGGCCGGCAAGCACAAGAAGATCGAGGGCATCGAGCTGCTCGACAAGGTGATCGACATGGACCAGTCGCCCATCGGGCGCACCCCCCGGTCGAACCCGGCGACGTACACCGGCGTGTTCGACAACATCCGCAAGCTGTTCGCCACCACCGCCGAGGCGAAGGTCCGCGGCTACCTGCCAGGGCGGTTCAGCTTCAACGTGGCGGGCGGCCGGTGTGAGGCCTGCTCGGGCGATGGCAACATCAAGATCGAGATGCACTTCCTGCCCGACGTGTACGTGCCGTGCGAGGTGTGCAAGGGCGATCGGTACAACCGCGACACGCTCGACATCACGTTCAAGGGTCGCAACATCGCCGAGGTGCTCGACATGCCGGTCTCGGAAGCGGTGGACTTCTTCGCCAATCAGCCGGTGATCGCCCGCCACATGAAGACCCTGCTCGACGTCGGACTCGGCTACGTGCGGCTCGGACAGAGCGCGCCCACGCTGTCGGGTGGCGAGGCCCAGCGCGTGAAGCTGGCCAGCGAGCTCGCCAAGCGCAGCACGGGCCACACCATCTACCTGCTCGACGAGCCCACGACGGGTCTCCACTTCGAAGATGTACGTCGCCTGCTCACCGTGTTGTCACGCCTGGTCGATCAGGGCAACACCGTGCTGGTGATCGAGCACAGCCTCGACGTGATCAAGACCGCGGACTGGCTGATCGACCTCGGTCCCGAAGGCGGCAGCGGTGGTGGCAAGGTGGTCGCCGAGGGCTCGCCCGAGGCGGTGGCCGCGGTGCCTGCCAGCCACACCGGTCGATTCCTTCGCCCCATGCTCGGCCTGTAACCCGCGATGAGAGATGAGTGCGGCACGCCCCCTCATCTCTCATCTCTCATCTCGGTCGTGATCGAATGGGCGCATCTGTGACACTGCGTCGGTGACCGCACCGCACTCGGCCCCGACTGTCGTTCTCGAAGAGGGCGAGCGGGCAGCCCTGCAGCGCCGCACGCTGTTCACCCTGCGGCTGGCCCAGGTGCCGTCGCAGGCAGCGGTGGCGGGCATGGTCGCCGTGGTGGCGCTGATGGTCGGCGAGCTGATCGAGAGCGACCGTCTGGCCGGGACGGGCAGCGCCATGTTCACGCTCGGGTCCGCCTTCGTGGCGGTGCCGCTGTCGGCGTACATGCGCCGGAACGGCCGCCGGCCCGGCCTGGTTCGGGCGTGGAGCGCTGCTTCGGTGGGTGCGCTCGTCGCAGCAATCGCCGGTCAGATCGGGTCATTTCCGCTGTTCGTGGTGGGCATGCTGGCGTTCGGCGCAGGACAGGCAGCGGCCTTGCAGGGACGCTTCGTCGCCGCCGATCTCGCCACTGCCGCGACCCGGTCGCAGGCGATCGGATCGGTGGTGTGGGTCGGCACCCTCGGTGCCGCGTTCGGTCCTCTGCTCACTCCTTGGGAGCGGCGACTCGCCGAGGCAGCGGGGCTCGAGCCACTGGTCGGACCGTTCATCTTCGCCGCCGTGTTCTTCGCCATCTCTGGCGCCGTCGTGGCTGTGTGGTTGCGGCCCGACCCGCTGGTGGCGGCGGGCCTCACCAATCCCGACGCCGACCGGGTGCGCCCCCTCCGCCAGGTGCGCAACGCAGCAGGTGTGGTCGCATCACGTCCGCTGGCGCAGCTCGGGCTCGCGTCGATGGTGGTGAGCCAGACGGCGATGGTGGCGGTGATGACGATGACTCCTCCGTACATGAAGGACCATGATCATTCGGACCTCAGCGCATACGTGATCGCCTTGCACATCGTGGGTATGTACGGGTTCTCGCCGTTCGTCGGGCGGCTGATCGAGCGCTTCGGTCGACCGGCGTCGATCATGCTCGGCTCCGTGGTGCTCGGCGCAGGAACCACGATCACGGTGATGGTGGGGTACTCTGCGCCGGCGGTGTTCGTCGGGTTGTTCCTGCTGGGCGTCGGATGGAGCTTCGGCTTGGTCGCCGGCAGCACGTTGCTGACCGAGTCGGTGCCGGTGGACACCCGCGTCGAGGTTCAGGGCGCAGGCGACTTGGTGATGAGCTTGTGCGGCGGCACCGCGGCGTTCGCCTCAGGTTTCATCAAGGCATCATTCGGCTACTCGACGCTCGCCTATGCGTCCACCTTGCTCGCCGGCGTGCTGCTCGTGTACTCGATGGCGAGCCGGCGGGCGGTCATGGCTCGCCCGGGCTGACCGCACAGCGGATCAGAGAATCAGGGGGTCAGCCGCCGCGCAGGCGCTTGCCCAGTTCGGTGAGCCGCTTGCGTTCGGCGTCGCTGAGGCCGACCGAGTTCATCTTGTCGAGCAGCCGGTCCATCTCGGCTTGGTCGCTCGGGGTGGGCCCGTTCCAAGGACCCTGGGTGACCACACGGTCGAAGTCGCGGGTCTGCTTCTTGCGCCTGCCGGGCTTGGCCGACGAGCGGGCGCCGGAACTCGACTTCTTATCTCCTGCGAACTGCGGGATGAAGCCCATCGTCTCGCGCAGCTCACCGAACTGGCGCATCACCACGAGGGCCAGCGCGCAGGTGAGCAGCAGTTGCATGAGGACGCCCCACCAGCGATTGCCCACGTACTGCAGCACGTCGAGCGCGACGAAGATGACCGCGATCACCCACGCGGGGATGCCGAAGAAGAACGGCGCGTTCGGCTGGTCTGCGGCGAAGATCACCAGCATCGCCGTGCCGAGCAGGCCGATGCCGACGGCGCCGCCGCGGCTGACGCCCAGCACCGTGACCACGACGGCAGGGAACACCACGAGGATCACGATGAGACGCGTGAAGCGCGTCCGGCCGAGCATTTCCTCGATGCGGTGACCGAAGATCCAGAAGAAGGCGAGCGAGATGAGGGCCCAGATCGATGGATCGGTGGCGATCGGCCAGGTGACGAGCCGCCAGAGTTCGCCATCACGGACAAGTTCGGGGACGAAGCCCAGCTTGTTGAGCGAGCTGGGGCTGATCGCATAGGCGAACATGGACAACACGCCCAGGCCCACGAGCAGGGCCGTGGTGGTGATGTCGAATCCGCCGAGTTTGAACCACCCGTCACGAGGGCGCGGCTCAGGGAAGTTCAGCTGAAATCGACCGGTCACGCCTCGAACCCTACCGGGCCTAGCCTGAGCGTTGATGGTCACTCGTCCCCCCACCGGCACCATCCCGGAGACACCTGGCTCATATCAGTTCAAGGATGTGCACGGCCGCGTGATCTACGTGGGCAAGGCATCGAGCCTTCGCCAACGGCTGTCGAACTACTTCCAGGACCCGCGAAACATGCACCCGCGCACGGCGCAGATGGTCGCCACCGCCGCGACCGTCGAGTGGATCGAGGTGCGCAACGAGGTCGAGGCGCTCATGCTCGAGTACAGCCTCATCAAGCAGCATCGGCCGCGGTTCAACATTCGGCTGCGCGACGACAAGAGCTATCCGTTCCTCGCCGTCACCCTCGACGAGCAGTTCCCCCGGGCGCTGGTGATGCGCGGCCGCAAGCGCAAAGGCACCCGGTACTTCGGTCCGTACGCGCACGCGTACGCGATCCGCGACACGCTCGATCTCCTGGTGCGCAGTTTCCCCATCCGCACGTGCAGCCCCGGCAAGTTCAACGAGCATCAGCGACTCGGTCGTCCGTGTCTGCTGTTCCACATCGAGAAGTGCAGTGGCCCGTGTGTCGGTGAGATCGAGGAGATGCCGTACCGCCAGCTCGTGACCGAGCTGTGCCAATTCCTCGATGGAGACACCGACGACATCCTGCAGCGGCTCGAAGCCGAGATGAAGCAGGCAGCGTCCGAGCTCGAGTACGAGCGTGCGGCGCGGCTGCGCGATCGGCTGGTGTCGGTGCAACGCGCCGTCGAGAAGCAGCAGATGGTGGCCGACCGCAACGAGGACATCGATGTGATCGGGCTGGCCGACGACGAGCTCGAGGCTGCGGTGCAGGTGTTCTTCGTCCGCAAGGGCCGGGTGGTCGGGCGCAAGGGCTTCATCCTCGACAAGGTGGAAGACCTCTCGCCCGGCGCGCTGATCGACCGGATCATGGAGGAGATGTACGGCGACGACCCTCCCGCGGGGGTGCCCAAGCAGGTACTCGTGCCGGTCGACAGCGATGACCTCGCCACCTACGAGGAGTGGTTGACCCACCTGCGCGGTTCGAAGGTGCAGATCCGGGTGCCGCTGCGCGGCGACAAGCGCGAGCTGCACGAGACCGTCACGCGCAACGCACGTGAGGAGTTCGTACGCCACCGGCTTCGGCGTGCAGGCGATCACAATGCCCGCAGCCGGGCGCTCACCGAACTGCAGGACATGCTCTCGTTGCCCGAGGCGCCGCTGCGGATCGAGTGCTACGACATGGCGCACCTGCAGGGCACCGACTACGTGGGGTCGATGGTCGTGCTCGAAGACGGCCTCCCGAACAAGCGCGAGTATCGGCGCTTCAAGGTGAAAGACGTGCCGGGCAACGACGACTACGCGGCGATGGAGGAGGTCCTGACCCGCCGCCTCAAGGCGTATCTGGACGAGCGCGACCTCCCGATCGGCGAGCGCGGGTCGAAGCCGGGCAAGTTCGCCTATCCGCCACAGTTGCTGTTGGTCGACGGGGGCAAGGGTCAGCTCGGCGTCGCCGAGCGAGTCGTCGCCTCGCTGGGCCTCACCGACGAGATCCCGATCGCCTCGCTCGCGAAGCGTTTCGAGGAGGTGTACCTGCCGGGCCGCAGCGAGCCGGTCGAGGTACCCCGGGGCAGCGACGCCCTGTTCATGTTGCAGCGCATCCGTGACGAAGCCCACCGCTTCGCCAACGGATTCCATCGCGAGCTGCGCGGCAAGCGGATGACGGCCAGTTCGCTCGACGGGATCGCCGGCCTCGGCGAGGCACGCAAGAAGAAGCTGGTCCAGACGCTCGGAGGCGTGACGCCGGTGAAGCAGGCGTCGCTCGACGCGCTGAAGTCGCTGTCGTTCCTGCCGGACGCGGTCGCGGAGGCGATCTACGCGAAGTTCCATCCCGGCGAGTCGGTCACGCCGGTGCGCGTACGCGATGACGCGTCGGCGGCCACCCCCATATCCACCCCCATATCCACCCCAGTCTCCGTCTCCGTCTCCGTCTCGACGAGGGACACGCCGTCAGACGAAGGCGCTGAGCACCTCGTCGCGCAACCGTTGGTAGGTGTCGAGTCGCTGCTCGGCAGTGGCGCCGAGGGTGAAGTCGGGCACGGCCAGCTCGTCGACCCCGGCGTCGACGTAGGTGCCCACGAGGTCGATCAACTCGGCGGCGTTGCCGACGAGTGAGCGGTCCTCGGGCGCCAGCTCCTTCAGCCGGTCGCGACTCGCGTCGTCGTCGGTCAGAAAGAACAGTGCCTGGCTCGACCTGCGTACCGTGGCCGGGTCGCGGCCGACCGTCTCGCATGCTTGCCCGAAGACCTCCGTGCGTCGTTCGCGCTCGTCCGGGTTGCCCCACGTGTTCCACACGTCTGCCCAGCGAGCGGTGATCCGCATCATCCGTGGGCTGCCCGTGCCCACCAGGAGCTCCATCGAGCTCGGGCGCGGATCGAACGGTACGGCGTCGTCGCGCAGGAGTTCGTGGATCGCACGGATCGCGTCTTCGAATCGGCTCACCCGCTCACCGGCTGGGGGGAGCTCGAAGCCGTACTCGCGATGTTCGTTCACCTGCCATCCGGCGCCGAGGCCCAGCACCGCGCGCCCGCCCGTGATGTGATCGACCGTGGCTGCTCGCTTGGCCAACACCACGGGGTGGTGGATCGTCACCGGCGACACCATCGACGTGAGGATCAGCCGGGGCACCGTGGCGCCGATCGCGGCCAGCATCGTCCAACACTCGTAGGCAGGACCTTCACCGACGCTGTCGTCATCGGTCTGTGGCATGAAGTGATCGGCGTACCAGCAGCCGTCCCATCCTGTTCGCTCCGCCCACGAGGCGAGGGCGAGAACCTCGCTCCACGAGCGTTCGTACGACGGCCAGACGGAGAAGCGCATGTCAGGACCATAGACCGCGATGAGAGATGAGTGCCTGTGCCGCGCCCATCTCTCATCGCCAGCTGGTCGACCAACACCGCGATGAGAGATGAGTGCCTGTGGCGCACTCATCTGTCATCACGCGGCAAGGTCGACGCGGCGACGGCGTACCGCCCGGCAGATCATGTCGATCTGGTGATCGAAGTCGGTGCGGAGTGCCAGGGATGTGACGCGGCTGATCGCCCAGCCGATGGCGTCGCAGGCGAGGTCGCGGCCGGCGTCCTTGGTGGAGCCGTTCTCGGTGAAGTGCTCGGGATGGCCGTCGATCTCGAGGCCCCATCGCAACGGCAGGATCGCTGCATCGAGTCGAATCCGCCCCCACATGGGCACGTCGAGCCAGTGCTGGAGTGTGAGGTCGAGCCCGCGGGCCCGGAGCGCTGCCGCCACCCGAGACTCCCAGTGCGACTCGGCAGCGGCGCCGTCGCCGCGCAACGCGAGCAGATCGAGGAACCGCTTCGCCCATGGGCGTCCCGGCGTCGCGAGCGGCTCGGCAACAGCGCGCATGTCGTCGACCGTGGCGCTCTCCTCGTGCACCAACTGATCCACCACCGATCGGACGTCTGCTGCGGGCAGATGCCGCATCAGATCGACTGCGGTGCGTGCCGGGATGGTGATGCGGATGCCATCTGGCCGCAGGATCACGTGCTGAGGGTCGATCGCCGCAGTCCGGTACGCGACGAGCCATGGTTCGAGTGACGGATGACTCGCCGGTGGCGCGATGACGTGAATCTTCCCGTCGTCCGGCATACGGCGCATCCCACCGAGACGGCCGGCGGTCGGGCCGGCGATGATCAGCCCACCGGGCCGGGCGCTCGCCGCCACGCAGCGTGCTCGCTCGTCGAAGGCAACACCGGCGAATCGATAGCTGCCGTCGAGCAGCCGCTCGAGAACGCCGTCGCGCACCAGCCGCTTGCGCTGATCGACGGTGACTCCGAGGGTGCGAAGGACCGTGTCGGTCACGACGGCATGGTGTGCCGCGGTCCACGCGAGGAGTTGTGAGATGGCCAGATCCATGGAAGCTCCCGTCGTCGATGAGGGAGGGGAAGCGGCCGCACCATATCGATCGGCCAACGGATCCCACCTCTGATGAGAGATGAGTGCGGCACAGCCGCTCATCTCTCATCGCGAATGGGTCGGATGGGGCGGAGATGAGAGATGGGGGCGGTAGGGGCACTCATCTCTCATCGCGGGTTTGGGTTTAGTGTCGCCGGGATGAGCGATGACCTGTGGGAGACGCACGCAAGGTGGTGGATCGACGGGTTCACCGATGGCGCCGACCCCGAGTACGAAGAGCAGATCCTGCCGTTGGCCGCCGCCGAGCTCGCCGGCGCACGGCGTGTGCTCGACGTCGGGTGCGGCGACGGCCAGGTGAGTCGGCTCGCGGTGAAGCTCGGCGCGGAGCTCGTGGTCGGGCTCGACCCCACCTGGAACCAGGTGCGTGTGGCCAGCGAGCGCGGCGGGGGAGCGATGTTCCTGAAGGCGGGCGCCGCCAAGCTGCCCTTCGCCGACGCCTCGTTCGACGCCGTCGTCGCATGCCTGGTGTTCGAACACATCCGCGACGTCGACGACGCGATCGGCGAGGTCGCCCGGGTGCTCGTGCCGGGCGGGCGATTCTGCTTCTTCTTGAACCACCCGTTGTTGCAGACGCCCAACAGCGGGTGGATCGACGACCAGTTCCTCGACCCACCCGAGCAGTACTGGCGCATCGGGCCGTACCTGATCGAGGACGAGACGATCGAAGAAGTGGAGAAGGGTGTGTTCATCCCATTCATCCATCGACCGCTCAGCCGATACGTCAACGCGCTCGCCGACAACGGCTTGCTGCTCGAGCGGATGGTGGAACCCGCCCCGCCGCCGGGTTTCATCGCGAGAGCCGAGGAGTACGCCGCGGCAAGCACGATCCCGCGGCTGCTGTACCTGCGCACGCGGCGCATCTCGGGACACAGCGGGTGAAGCACGTACGATCACACGCGTGACCGATGTCCTCGTCATCACCGGGCTCTCCGGAGCCGGCCGGTCTCAGGCCGCCGACGACCTGGAGGACCTCGGCTGGTTCGTGGTCGACAACCTGCCCATCGAGCTGCTCGACAAGATCGTCGAACTGGGCAGCGGGCCCGGTGGGTTCACCAAGCTCGGGCTCGTGGTCGGGCCGACTGCGGCTCCGACGGAGGTGCTCGACGCGATCCGGCGGTTGCGACAGGCGCATCGCGTGCGGGTGTTGTTCCTCGACGCCGCTACGCCCGAACTGGTCAAGCGCTACGGCAGCAGCCGGCGCAAACATCCGCTCGACGACGGGAACTCCGGCGTGTCCGAGTCGATCGAGCGAGAGCGTGACCTGCTCGAGTCGGTGAAGGCCGAGGCCGACCTCGTGGTCGACACGAGCGATCTCAACGTCCATCAGCTGAAATCGCTGATCTACGCGACCTTCGGCGACGAGCACATCCGTTCGACCATGCAGATCGCGGTCACCTCGTTCGGGTACAAGCACGGACTGCCGCTCGACGTCGATCTCGTGATGGACGTCCGCTTCCTGCCGAACCCGCATTGGGTGGAGGAGCTGCGCCCCCAGACCGGCCTCGACGCGCCGGTGCGCGACTACGTGCTCGGCCAGCCTGCCACCGAGGAGTTCCTCCACCGCTTCGAGCACCTGCTCGAGTTGTTGCTGCCCGCCTACGCCGATGAGGGCAAGAGCTACCTGTCGGTCGCGATCGGCTGCACCGGCGGCCGCCATCGGTCGGTCGCTCTCACCGAGGAGCTCGCGTCATGGTTGCGCTCGAAAGGCCACCGGCCGCGAGTCACCCATCGCGATCTGCTCCACTGATCGTCCGCGGCCCGCGGCCCGCGGCCCGCGGCCGTCCGAGTTCGGTCGGCCGTCGCCCACCGATCTCCGTTGCCGATCGAACCGATCTGCACATGTTGTGGTGGATTGCCGCGGTCGGGACCTTGTTCCCTGCGGAAACACCAGGCGGTGCACGACCATTGGGTACAGTCGCAACGGCTCTCACACCCCACAACGTGGCCGCCCAACGCGGCGGTGAACTCAGGAACGAAAGGACGGCCGTCATGACGGTTCGTGTAGGCATCAATGGTTTCGGGCGCATCGGGCGCAACTTCTTCCGGGCAGCCAAGGAGCGCGGCGTCGACATCGACATCGTCGCCGTGAACGACTTGGGCTCGATCGAGACGATGGCGCATCTGCTGAAGTACGACTCGGTGATGGGTTCGCTCAAGCAGACCATCAAGCCCACCAAGGGCGGCATCTCGGTCGACGGCGACGAGTTGCTCGTGCTCAGCGAGCGCGATCCGAAGCAGCTGCCGTGGGGCGATCTCGGTGTCGACGTGGTCATCGAGTCGACCGGCTTCTTCACCAAGCGCGACACAGCGGCGTACCACCTCGAGGGCGGCGCCCCGCTCGTCATCGTGTCGGCACCGTGCGACGGCGCTGACGCGACGTTCGTGTACGGCGTGAACCACAAGGACTTCGACTTCGCGACCCAGAAGGTGATCTCCAACGCCAGCTGCACCACCAACTGCTTCGTGCCGTTGGTGAAGGTGCTCGACGACGCGTTCGGCGTCGAGCAAGGCCTGATGCAGACCGTGCACGCCTACACGGGCGATCAGCAGCTCGTCGACGGTCCGCACAAGGACCTGCGTCGCGCTCGTGGCGCGGCGATCAACATCGTTCCCACCAGCACCGGCGCAGCGCGGGCCACCAGCCTGGTCCTGGCATCGATGAAGGGCAAGCTCGACGGCACCTCGTTGCGTGTGCCCGTGCCCACCGGGTCGATCGTCGACTTCACCGCCAACCTCAAGACGGCTGCCACGGTCGAGCAGATCAATGCCGCCTACAAGAAGGCCGCCGCCAGCGGCCCGCTGAAGGGGATCTTGAGGTACACCGAGGACCCCATCGTGTCGAGCGACATCCAGGGCGATCCGCACTCGAGCATCTTCGATGCCGGTCTCACGATGAGCATGGGCAAGATGGTGAAGGTGCTGTCGTGGTACGACAACGAGTGGGGCTATTCGAACCGCTTGGTCGACACGGTCCTGTTCGCCGGCGCCAAGGCCGCCAAGCGCAAGAAGCGGTGACACCGGCCATGCCCGATCGCCCGTCCGGAATCCCCACCCTCGACGATCTCGGTGACGTCGCCGGCAAGCGTGTGCTGGTTCGCACCGACTTCAACGTGCCGATGGAGACCGGGGTCATCACCGACGACTTCCGCATCCGCGCCGCGCTCCCGACCATCACCTGGCTCACCGAGCGCGGGGCGACGGTCGTGACCGCCTCGCATCTCGGCCGCCCGAAGGGGCAGCCCAACCCGAAGTATTCGATCGACCCGGTGCGCGCTCGCCTTGCCGAGCTCGCGCCGGGTGTCGAGCTGCTCGAGAACCTTCGCTTCGATCCAGGCGAGGAAGGCAACGACCCGGCGTTCGTCGCCCGCCTGATCGAGGGCATCGACGCCTACGTCGACGATGCCTTCGGTGCGTGTCATCGCGCTCATGCGTCGATCGTCGGACCGCCGAAGACCCTGCCGTCGGCGATGGGGATCCTGTTGGCGAAAGAAGTCGAGGTGTTGCTCGGGCTGCGCAACAACCCCAAGCACCCGTTCGTCGCCGTGCTTGGTGGATCGAAGATCTCCGACAAGCTCGGCGTCGTCGAGGCGCTCTTGAACGCGGTCGACTCGCTGGTGATCGGCGGGGCGATGTGCTTCACGTTCCTGGCTGCACAGGGCAATCCCATCGGAGCATCGCTGTGGGAGCCCGATCAGGTCGACACCTGCAAGCGCCTGCTCGACTCGGCAGGCGAGCGGGGCAAGTCGATACACCTTCCCGAGGACATCGTCGGCCTCGACGCCGGCGGCAACTTCGCCACCTACGGCGTTCGATTGCCCGACGGCGCCAAGGGCTTCGACATCGGCCCCGGCACGGCGGGAGCGTTCAGCGACATCATCATGGACGCGCGCACGGTGTTCTGGAACGGCCCGATGGGCATGTTCGAAGACGACCGCTTCGCCGCCGGCACGCGCACTGTCGCCCAAGCGATGGCCGACACCAAGGCGTTCACCGTCGTAGGCGGAGGCGACTCGGCCGCGGCCCTGGCCCAGTTCGGCCTCGACGACGAGGTCGACCATGTGTCCACCGGCGGCGGTGCCTCGCTCGAACTGCTCGAGCTGGGCGACCTGCCTGGGCTCGAAGCGCTCCGTCACGCTCCCAACGCCTGACCCCAACGCCTGACCCCAACGCCTGGCCCCGGCACCTGGCCCCGTCGGCTCGACCGAACCCACCGAACTCCTCAGGAAAACAGGCACCTCATGCGCAAGCCACTCATCTCCGGCAACTGGAAGATGAACCACAACCACTTCGAGGCCATCCAGTGCGTGCAGAAGCTGGCGTACCTCGTGAGCAAGGACGATTTCGAACAGGCCGAGGTGAGCATCCATCCGCCGTTCACCGACATCCGCAGCGTGCAGACGGTGATCGATGCCGACAAGCTCGAGTTCGCGCTCGGCGCCCAGCACTGTCACTGGGACGACAAGGGAGCGTTCACCGGCGAGGTCTCGCCGCTGTTCCTGGCCAAGCTCGGTGTCGACTACGTGATCTGCGGTCACAGCGAGCGGCGCGAGCTGTTCGGCGAAACCGACGAGATGGTGAACAGCAAGGTGTCGGCAATCCTCAAGCACGGCATGACACCGATCATGTGCGTCGGCGAGACGCTGGCCGAGCGGGAGGCCGGCGACACCGAGACCAAGGTGCTCGGCCAGGTGCGCGCCGGCCTGGCTCGCCGCTCGGCCGAACAGGTCGGTGCGTTGGTGATCGCCTACGAACCGATCTGGGCCATCGGGACCGGCAAGACCGCCACCGCCGACGATGCCCAGGTGATGTGCGCCGCGATCCGAGCGACGATCGCGGAGATCGCAGGCGACACCGCTGCGGCGAATGTGCGCATCCAATACGGCGGCTCGGTGAAGGCCGGAACCATCGCCGAGCTGATGGCCGGTTCCGATGTCGATGGCGCCCTGGTGGGCGGCGCGAGCCTCGATCCGGACGAGTTCGCGCGCATCTGCAAGCTCGGAATCTGAGCCTGCTGGCTCACGAGCCCGAAACGCCGCTGGAACGTTTGCGCCAACTTTTCGTACACCTGAAACAGGATGGCTACCCGGCGGTAGCTCGTGGTGATAGCTTTTCGTTTGCTCACGTCGATCGGGGAGGACGGCGTGAGTTTCGAACCCGTCGAACGCCGCATTCGCCAAGTCACAACCGGTCGATGCGGGCGGTTCTGAGTTCGAGGAACACCTCCCTCCGAACCACCATCAGGAGGACAACCACGTGAGCACCACGAGGCGCGGCACCAAGTTCGCCGCACTTGTCGTGGGCCTTTCGCTCTTCGCTGCAGCTTGCGGCGACGACGAGGAGACCACGACAGCCACGGACGCTCCCGGCACGACCGCGGAGACGGAGGCCACCGAGGCCCCCGCCACCACGGAAGCTGGCGGAGAGACCACCGAGGCACCCGGCACCACCGAAGCGCCGGCCGAAACGGCCGCCATGCGGATCACCTACGACATCGCCGAGAATGCGGTGTGGGACGACGGTTCGCCGATCACCGTCGCCGACTTCAAGTGTCAGTACGACGCGGTCCTCGGCACCGTCGGCTCGCTGTCGACCACCGGCTACGACCAGATCATCTCCGTCGAAGCGGGCGAAAGCGACAAGCAGGTCGTGGTCGAGTTCAAGAGCGTGTACGCACCGTACCGTGCTCTTTTCGGTGCCGGTTCGCTGCTGAAGGCAGACGCCTTCGCTGACTGCAACGACATCTCGGCCGATCTCCAGACCGAGTTCACGTTCTCGAACCGTCCCTACAAGCTCGATTCGTGGGACGAGTCGCAGTCGATCTTCTCGCCCAACGAGAACTACTTCGGCGATGACGTCGCCGTGACCTCGAAGATCGTGATGGTCCCCAAGGCCGACACCGAGACCCAGATCTCGTCGCTGCTCGCGTCGGAAGTCGACTTCATCT
The DNA here is from genome assembly GCA_043755475.1 of Actinomycetota bacterium. Taxonomy (GTDB): domain Bacteria; phylum Actinomycetota; class Acidimicrobiia; order Acidimicrobiales; family Ilumatobacteraceae; genus VFMC01. Next base: position 4,422 of record JAYUSX010000353.1, on the reverse strand, counting down.
ACCCGCAGTACAGCCCGGAGACCGCAGCGGCAGTGGCCGGTGACCCCAACGTGGCCGTCGAGATCCTCTTCGGTGGCGACTACGAGGCCCTCTACTTCCAGCAGCAGGAAGGTCCGTTCGCGGATCCAGTCTTCCGCCAGGCGTTCGCCCAGTCGATCGACATCGAGGCGCTGTTCCAGCAGATCTACGTCCCGATCGCGGACGGCGATCCGCTCACCTGCGGTCCGATCGTTCCCGGTCGCTACTGCGACGAGACCACCTTCCAAGACACCTACGACGCCGAGGGCGCTGCTGCGTTGCTCGAGGGCGATGGTTGGGTCAAGGACGGCGATGGCTTCTGGAGCAAGGACGGCGAGACCCCCGAGGTCCGCTGGATGATCAACGCCGGCAACAGCCGTCGTGAGAACACCCAGGCATACCTCATCCCGCTGCTGCAGGCCGCCGGCTTCAACGTCGTGGCCGACAACTGCGAGGCAGAGTGTGTCTTCCAGCAGCGTCTCCCAGCCCTCGACTACGACCTGGGCATGTACATCTCGACCGCACCGCCGGACCCGGCGTACCTGACCAGCAGCTTCACGTGCGATCAGATCCCGACCGAAGAGAACGACTTCGCCGGCCAGAACAGCCAGGGTTGGTGCAACGAGGAGGCCACTGCGGCCCTCTACGAGGCAGATGCGACGGTCGATCTCGACGCTCGAGCCGAGCTGATCAAGGGTGCGATCGCGAAGATGCGCGAGGATTGGGTGCTGCTGCCCACCTTCCAGTTCCCGAAGTCGGGTCTGTACCGCACCGACAAGGTCGGCGGCCCCGTGACCGCCGACCTGAACAACTTCGAGGCGTTCATCAACTTCAACCAGTGGACCGACGTCGACGGTGATGGTCAGATCGTCATCGCTGCCGAGCAGTGGCCGGGTTGCCTCAACCCGATCACCGAGTGCGCCAACTCGTCGTGGTACGTGTGGACCGTGGCGTTCCCGCTCGTGATGGGCGTGTACGACACCACCGCCGACTCTGAGTACAAGCTCACCCCACTGATGGCCAGCGAGCCCGTGGTCGAGATCCTCTGATCTCGTTCGGGACCTGAGTCTCGAGTAGTAGTTTCACACCTGCGACAGCGGGGCCGGTCGCTCGATCGGCCCCGCTGTCTCGTAGAGGGAGTTGTTCATGCTGCGTTTCATCAGCCGTCGTCTGCTGTGGGCCATCCCGACCCTGTTGATCCTCACGTTTGTCGTGTATTGCGCGTTGCGGCTGTCGACCGACCCTCTTGCCAGCTACGCCCGGTCGAACCCGAGGCTGGCCAAGCAGCCGGAAAAGCGCGCCCAGTACATCGAACTGAATGGTCTGTGGCCAGGGTTCAGCGGCTACGTGCGCGGCTACTTCCAGTGGCTCGGCGGGTTCCTGACGGGCGACTGGCAGCCCAGTATCAAGGGCAGCCGACCGGTGTGGCCGAACTTGAAAGAAGCGCTGATCAACACGATCCGACTCGGCGCGGTTGCCTCGGTCTTCGGCATCACCATCGGCCTCGCCTTAGGAGTGTTTGCCGGTCTACGCCCGGGCAAGCTCCGCGACAGCGCGGTGAACACGGGCGCCCTCATCGGATTTTCCATCCAACCCTTCATCAGCGCAGTGTTGCTGCAACTGCTCTTCGCCGTGCAATGGGCGAAGTGGTTCGGCGATCCGCTGCTCCCCACCTCGGGGATGTATCCCGCCGGCCACCAAGGCTTCAACCTCGTGCTGATGTTGAAGTTCATGGTCCTGCCCGTGATCGTGGTGTCGATCCAGACCATCGCGTCCTACAGCAGGTACATGCGCGCCTCACTGCTCGACGTGATGAGCAGCGACTACCTGCGCACGGCGCGTGCCAAGGGCATCAGCGAACGCCAGGTGCTCGTCAAGCACGCGCTCCGCAACGCGATGGTGCCGATCGTGACCATCGCCGCCCTCGACATGGGGTTCATCGTCGGTGGCCTGATCATCTCCGAGGGCATCTTCCAGTACCCCGGGATGGGCTTGTTCTTCCTGACCGCCGAAGGCAACGGTGACTTTCCGGAGCTCATGCCGTGGATGGTGATCATCACCGCCTCGGTCATCTTCTTCAACCTGCTCGCAGACCTTGCGTATGCGTGGCTCGACCCGAGGATCCGACTTGACTGACCTGATCTCGCCATCGCCCACCGATGATTCGGGCGCCGCGCCCAGCGATGCTGCCATCGGCGTGCTCAAACAGACCATCTCGCCCAGGCAGATGGCCTTCAAGCGATACATGAACCACCGTGCTGCCGTGGTGTCGGCCGTGGTGCTCACGATCATCGTGATCTTCGTGGTCCTGTCGCCGATCACGGCCCGCTACGGGGTGAACGAGGCGATCTTCAAAGCCGAGGCCGGACGGCGGAACCAGAACCTGCCACCCAGCTCGCAGGCCTGGTTCGGGACCGACGCCAATGGTCGCGACCTGTACAGCAGGCTCATCTACGGAACCAGGGTGTCGCTGGTGCTCGGCCTGTTCACCGGCATCATCTCGGTTGCCGTCGGCGCCTTCATCGGAGCCATCGCCGGCTTGAAGGGCGGCTGGATCGACGACCTGCTGATGCGGGCCACCGACATCATGTTGGCATTGCCGCTCCTGGTGGTGCTGGTGATCGTGCGTGGCGCATTGCGCAACGTGTCGTGGGTGAAGGTCATCATGGGCGAGTCGACCTCGGTTCGCTTCCTGGTCGTGCTGCTGTCGTTGATCGGATGGATGGGCGTCGCCCGCCTGGTGCGTGGCCAGGTGAAACAATTGAAAGAACGAGAGTTCATCGAGGCAGCACGAGCGTTGGGTGCCTCGACCACGCGAATCATGTTCCGACACCTGTTGCCCAACTCGATCGGTCAGCTGATGGTCGCTCTGTCGTTCGCGGTCATCGGAGCGATCACCGCCGAGGCCACGCTCAGCTTCTTCGGCTACGGGCCCGATGCCGGATCGGGCATGACATCGATGGGGTTGCTCATCAAGGACTCCAAGGCCGCCGTCCCGGCCGGGTACTGGTGGGCGGTGGTCTATCCGGGAGCGCTGCTCATCCTCGTGTCGCTGTGCATCAACTTCATCGGTGATGGCATGCGCGACGCCGTCGATCCCAAGATGCAGGTGGACGCCTGATGAGCGAAATAGCGCTGTCGATCAAGGACCTGCGGGTCACGTTCAGGACCCTGCTCGGTCAGGTGCAGGCGGTGCGCGGCGTCAGCCTCGACGTGCTGCCCGGCGAAGTCGTCGGTGTGGTCGGCGAGTCGGGTTCCGGAAAGTCGGTCTCGTTCCTGGCCGTCATGGGCCTGCTGCCCAAGTCGGCGCAGATCACCGGTTCCGCGAAGGTGAACGACATCGAGTTGATCGGGGCCCCTCACAGAGTCCTGCGCAAGGCACGCGGTGGCGAGGTGGCGATGATCTTCCAGGATCCGCTGTCGGCCTTGAATCCGGTGCATCGGGTGGGTGCCCAGATCGTCGAGATGCTCCAGGCGCACCAGTCGATCTCGAAAGACGAGGCCAAGACACGCGCGATCGAACTGCTCGACATCGTCGGCATCCCACAGCCCAAGGACCGTGCTCGTCAATACGCACACGAGTTCTCCGGCGGCATGCGCCAGCGGGTGATGATCGCGATGGCGATCGCCAACGACCCCAAGGTGTTGATCGCCGACGAGCCCACCACCGCGCTCGATGTGACCGTGCAGGCCCAGATCCTGGAGGTGATGGAGCGTGTTCGCCGCGACCTCGGCACGGCGGTGGTGTTGATCACCCACGACCTCGGCGTCGTGGCTCGCATCGCAGATCGAGTCCAGGTGATGTACGCCGGCCGCGCTGTCGAACGTGGCGAGGTGCTGCCCTTGTTCGAGCACCCCTCGCATCCGTACACCCAGGGTCTGCTCAACTCGCTGCCGCACGGGGGCAAGCACCGGCTGCAGCCGATTCCCGGAGCGCCGCCCAACATGCTGCAACCGCCGTCCGGGTGCGCGTTCCGCGCCCGCTGCACGTTTGCTATCGACCGTTGCGCCGAGGCGATTCCCGAGTTGGTCAAGGTGGGCGTTCACGAAACAGCGTGCATCCGAGCCGAGGATCTGGAGCTCAACTCATGACCAATCGAGTGCTCGAGGTCGACAACCTCGTCAAGAACTTCTCGATCAAGACCGCTGCCGGCATCCGTGTCGTTCGCCGGGCGGTGCAAGCCGTCAGCGGTGTCAGCTTCACCATCGACGAAGGCCAGACCGTCGGCCTGGTGGGCGAGAGCGGCTCGGGCAAGACGACCGTCGGCCGATGCGTCCTTCGACTCATCGAACCGACCAGTGGCTCGGTGAAGTTCAAGGATCAAGAGCTGATCGGCATGGAGGCCAAGCAGCTCCGCAGCCTGCGCGCCCAGATGCAGATCGTGTTCCAGGATCCGTATGCGT
>JAYUSX010000352.1:0-8820 GCA_043755475.1 Actinomycetota bacterium | reverse complement strand
GTGGTCAGCCGACGATGCCCGCGAGGACAGCGACGGGGAACGAGACGTTGCCGATCACCACGACGGCGGCGAAGGCGGTGGCGAACATTCGACGCCACTGGTTGAAGCGGGGGCTGTTCCAGCCGAGGCTCTGGAAGAGGCTCCATGCCCCGTGATACAGGTGCACCCCGAGCGCGAGGTTCGCCGCGATGTAGAAGATCGACACCGGCACTCGCTCGAAGCTGCGCACGACGTTGTCGTACACCTCCTTCTTGTCGAAGTTGCCCTCTCCCAGGGTGTTCGTGACACCGAACGTGAAGTCGAGGAGATGCCACACCAGGAACAAGAGCACGGTGATCCCGGTGAGGCGCATCGACCGGCTGGCGAAGTTGGCGATCTGGTAGTCGCGGGCGCTCTGGTACTTCACGGCTCGGGCCTGGCGGTTCATCACCGTCAACGAGTAGGCGGCGTGCAGGTGAAGCAGGAGCGCACCGACGAGACCGGCGCGCATGATCCAGAGCACGACGTTCTCGGGGGCGAGCGGATAGCCGAGGCGGGTGAGGAACTCGGCGTAACCGTTGAGGTCCTCCTCGCCCAAGTACATCTTCAGGTTGCCGATCATGTGCGACAGGACGAAACCCATCATCGCGATGCCGGTGAGCGCCATGACGTACTTCTTGCCGACGGCGGTGCTGTAGAGATCGAGGAGGAAGAACTGCTTCTTCCGCTTGGTCGCGGCGGTCGCGGTGCCGGTGACCGGGCCCCGAGGATTCGCGGGCTGGAGTGTCTGCGCCATGAGCGCGAACGGTACTCCCGCTGCTCGCTTCCCGAGAACTCTGGAGACCGGAATACGGCGATCGCGCGGACGTTTCGTCGGTCACAGGTGAAATTCCGTACACTCTGCCCGTTTCCACCAACGGTGTGTCCCACGTCGGGCGCGCCCTGAACCCACAAGGTGTTGCGGTGTCAGCTTCCATTCTGGCCGAAGGCGGCTATCAGGTTTTCGACCTCAAGGGCGGTGAGTGGGCCGTCCTGTATTCATCTGTAGGTGCAGCGCTGCTCGCCATCGCGGTCGGCTTCTACCTCGTGAAGGACGTCCTGGCATACGACCAGGGCTCGCCCAAGATGCAGGAGATCGCCAAGGCGATCCAAGAAGGTGCCGCTGCCTACCTGCGCCGACAGTTCAAGACGATCGCGGTCATCCTGATCCCGCTTGCGGTCATCGTGTTCGTCACCTCGACCAAGATCGTCAACCCTGATTCGGGAGCGACCGCGCTGAGCTTCGGCGAAGCCGGGCTCTGGCGAACGGTCGCGTTCGTGCTCGGATGCCTCGCTTCGGGTCTCACCGGATACATCGGCATGACGCTCGCCACTCAGGGCAACGTTCGTACGGCTGCTGCGGCCCTCACCAACTCCATGCCCAAGGCCCTCACGGTCGCCTTCCGCACGGGTGGTGTGGCAGGCATGTTCACCGTCGGCCTCGGTCTGCTCGGCGCCACCTTGATCATCATGGTGTTCCAGAACACCAGCTCGGTGATCCTGGTCGGCTTCGGCTTCGGCGGATCGCTCCTCGCCCTCTTCCTCCGCGTGGGCGGAGGCATCTTCACGAAGGCTGCCGACGTCGGCGCCGATCTCGTCGGCAAGGTCGAGGCAGGCATCCCCGAAGACGATCCGCGCAACCCCGCCACCATCGCCGACAACGTGGGCGACAACGTGGGCGACTGCGCAGGCATGGCCGCCGACCTTTTCGAGAGCTACGAGGTCACCCTCGTCGCGTCGATCATCCTCGGCGTCTCGGCCTTCAACTCCATCGGAGCGAACCCGGCCCTCGGTCTGATCTTCCCCCTCGCCGCCCGCGCCATCGGCGTGATCGCGTCGATCTTCGGCGTCTTCGCCGTGAAGGCTCGCGAGGGCGAGACCGACGCTCTCAAGCCCATCAACCGCGGCTTCCTCGTCGCCGGCATCCTCACGCTCATCGGCACCTTGATCGTGTCGCTGGTCTACGTCGGCAACGACTTCGACAACGCCGGCTGGAAGTGCTTCGGCGCTGTGGCCATCGGTCTGATCCTGGCCCAACTGATCAGTCGACTGACCGAGTACTACACCGCCACCCATCACCGCCCCGTGAAGGACATCGCCGAGGCAGCCGAGACGGGCCCGGCCACCGCCATCCTCGCCGGGACGGCGAGCGGCATGGAGAGCAGCGTCTACGCGGTCATCGCGATCGCTGCCGCGATCGGTGTCGCCCTCGCCATCGGTGGCGGCAACCTGCAGTTCAGCTTCTACCTCGTCGCACTCACCGGCATGGGCATGCTCGCCACCACCGGCGTCATCGTGTCCGAGGACACCTTCGGTCCGGTGAGCGACAACGCCGCCGGTATCGCCGAGATGAGCGGCGAGTTCCACGGTGAGGCCGAGCGGATCATGGTGAGCCTCGACGCCGTGGGCAACACCACCAAGGCCGTCACCAAGGGCTTCGCCATCGGATCGGCCGTCATCGCTGCCGTGGCGTTGTTCGCGAGCTTCATCGAGACCGCTGCCGGCGAACTGTTCCCGAAGGAGATCATCGACGAGGCGCTGCAGACAGCCCGAGGCGTCTTCGACTTCCCGGAACTGCAGATCAATGTCGCCGATCCGAAGATCTTCATCGGTCTGTTGATCGGTGGCGCGGTGCCGTTCCTGTTCTCCGCCCTGGCCATCCGCGCCGTCGGCCGCACCGCTGGCGTGGTGGTGCAAGAAGTGCGCAAGCAGTTCGCCGACGGCAAGATCATGAAGGGCGAGAAGCTGCCCGAGTACGGCCCGGTCATCGACATCTGCACCGAGGCTTCGCTGCGCGAGCTGGCCACGCCGGCACTGCTCGCCGTGCTCACCCCGGTGGTCGTCGGATTCGGCATCAACTTCACCGCACTCGGTGCCTTCCTCGCAGCCGTCATCCTCGTCGGCCAGTTGATGGCCAACTACCTCAGCAATGCCGGTGGTTCGTGGGACAACGCCAAGAAGTACATCGAGGACGGCCACCACGGTGGCAAGGGCAGCGATCCGTACCGCGCCGCGGTGATCGCCGACACGGTGGGCGACCCGTTCAAGGACACCGCAGGTCCGGCCCTCAACCCGCTGATCAAGGTGATGAACCTCGTCAGCTTGTTGATCCTGCCGGCCATCATCAACCTGCAGGACAACGACGGCGCCCGGTACTCGATCGCCGCTGGTGCGCTGGTGGTGCTGATCGGTGCGATCGTGTACAGCAGCCGCCAGAAGGGCACGCTCACCGTCGCCTGACGGTCGATACCGAACCCATCTGATCGGCCCGTGTGGGCCTGATGTCGAGCGACAGCCCGGGCCGACGCCCGGGCTGTCGCCGTTTCCCGGTAGCGTCGCCGCAGTGTTCGCCCTGCTCGACTTCGCCAACGACTGGATCAAGACAGGTGGATGGATCGCCTTGGCCGCGATCGTGTTCGCCGAGTCGGGATTGTTGATCGGATTCTTCCTTCCGGGCGACTCACTGCTGTTCTTCGCCGGTTTCCTGGCTTCCGATGCAGCCTTCGAGCAGTTCGGCGAGCACTACATGCCGTCGCTCCCGGTCGTCGCAGGCGTGTGTGCGGTGGCCGCCATCGCGGGCGACCAGGTGGGGTACCTGATCGGGAAGAAGTTCGGTCCTACGTTGTTCGATCGTCCCCAGAGTCGACTGTTCAACCCGGCCAACGTGGCCAAGGCCGAGATGTTCTTCGCCAAGCACGGCTCGAAGACGATCGTGCTCGCTCGCTTCGTGCCGATCGTGCGCACGTTCGTTCCCACCGTGGCCGGCGTCAGCAACATGCACTACCGGACCTTCGTGGTGTTCAACGTCATCGGCGGCGTGCTGTGGGGGGCGGGCATCACCACACTCGGGTTCTTCCTCGGCGAGATCGACGTGGTGAAGAACAACATCGAGATCGCCGCGCTCGTCATCGTGGGCATCTCGGTGCTGCCGATCGCGGTCGAGCTGTTCAAGCATCGCCGCGAGGCACGGCTGTCCCACGACTGACCCGAGTTTCCTTCCCACGTCGGGAACCACAGTGACCGCCGGCACGTCGAATGCCCATGGCACACGTGAACAACCACAGCTCACGCCGCTCGCGCTCCTGGGCGCGGCCGGCTCCGCTCGTGGGTGCCATGCTGGGGATCCTGACCTTGACGCTCACCGCGTGCGGTGGCGACGACGAGGATTCGACGAGCATGGCAACCACTTTCGACGACGTCGGGGAGGGCGCCGATGCAATCGCTCCTGCAGTCACCGAGGCGGCGGCAGAGACCTTCAGCGAGGCGGCGACCGAAGCCACCGAGGCGCCGACGACCCTGGAAGCACCCGCATTCGACGGCAGCGACTCGGCGGGCGCAGCGCCTGCACCACAACGGCTGCTCGACATCGAGGTCACGGTGGCGGTCGAGGTGGCCGACGTCAGTGCGGCGGTGCCGCAGGTCGTCACGATCGCCGAACGTCATCGCGGCCAGGTGTACGGCTCGGACGTTCAGTTGGGCGATCCCGACACGGCGCGCGGGAAGATCATCATCAAGCTCCCCCCGGACGAGGTGGAGGCGACGATCACCGACATGGTCGCGCTCGGTCGCTCGACGGGACGCTTCCAGAACACCGACGACGTCACCGCCAGGGTGACCGATGTCGAGACCCGCATCATCAGCCAGCAGCAGAGCGTCGATCGGGTGCAGGCTCTGTTGGCCGAAGCCAAGGACCTCGGTGAGGTGGTGCTGCTCGAGGGGGAGCTGACGGCGCGCCAGCTGGTGCTCGAGGAGTTGTTCGCCCAGCAGCGCAACCTGCGCAACAGCACTGCACTTGCGACGCTGACCGTCGACCTGACGGTTGCACCGAAGGAGACCACGGCGACCACGGTGCCGACCACGGTGCCGGCCGACGACGAGACCGTCGGCGATGCCTTCGCCACGGGTGGTCGTGCGTTTCTCACCGCTGGTACCGCCGTGCTGATCTTCTTGGGCTACACAGCACCCTTCGTGGCGCTGATGCTGCTGGGCCTGTGGATCGCCCGAGCGATCATTCGGCGGCGGGCGCCACGAAGTCGATCAGTTGCTCCACTGCTCCCACCAGCTCAGGGCGAAGGTCCGCGAACGACTGCACCCGATTCCGCAGGCGCGGCCAGAAGTTGACCGGATCGGCCCCGAGTGCGGCGCAGACACCCTCTTTCCAGGGACGGTCACGCGGCACTCGGGGCCACGCATCCATGCCGATGAGCTTGGGACGCACGCCTTCCCACACGTCGACGAACGGGTGCCCGGTCACGAGCACGTGCCGAGAGCCGCTCATCACCGAAGTCGCCAGCCGGTGCTCCTTCGAGCCGGCGACGAGGTGGTCGACGAGGATGCCGAGCCTTCGTTCTGGGGACGGACCGAACTCGGCGACTGCCTCGACGACGTGGTCGATGCCGTGCATCGGTTCGACCACGATGCCGAGTTCGCGAAGGTCGTCGCCCCACACATGTTCGAGCAGCTCGGCATCGTGCTTGCCCTCGACCCAGATCCGGCTGGCGCGGGCGACCCGCGCCGCCATCGGCGCGGCAGAGACGATCGAGCCGCTGGCGGTCACCCGGGTGGAGGCGGACGCCGCTGCCGCGTTGTTGGCCGGGCGGACGAGCGTGATCGGCTTGCCGTCGAGGCGGAAGCCGCCTTCCTTGTAGCGGAAGTGACGGTGGACGCCGTTGCGATCGCGAAGCGTGACGGCTTCGACGGTGATCTTCACGATGTCGCCGCAGAAACCGGTCGCCCGGTCCTCCACGATCATGCCGGTGCGCACGGTGACCTCGCGGTACGCAGGCTTCGACTTCGCCTCGGCGAGCTCCTGCAGGATGTCGCGCGTCATCGACTCACCCACCAACGGCTGCCGCGCGTGGGCGACGTGGCGAGCACCTGGTCGATCAGCAGGCCGTCGGAACGGCGGTAGGGAGCGCGCACGCCGCGGGTGTCGTTGGGCATCGCGAACGATGATGGCAGGTACGGCCCGCCCCACAGGTGCACCCGTTCGCCCGGACCGGTGAAGGCCAGGACACCCTCGGTGAGTTCCACCCGCACGTCCACCTCACCTCGTTGTCGGTACCCGTCGTTCCGTCCACCGGTGCCGGACGGCGAGCTCTCGGTCAACGGCAGCGGGTCCTCCACCGCATACCACTCCACGTCGAAGGTGACCGGAACCGGTGTGCCGTACGCGCGCCCCCAGGCTTCCGTGGGATCATCGAGCAACACGCCATGGGCTTCGTTGCCCAGGCTCCATTGCCGGAACGGGTCGTCGCACTGATGGTCGGCCCACATCTCCGAAGGCTTGATCTCCAGACCGGCACGAAGGTCGGTTCCGTCGAGCTCCTCGACGTAGAGGTATGGCTCACCCTCGCGAACGAGCCCGGCCCAGTAGTCGAAGCGCCGGCCGCGCAGTTCGATGCCGACGTAGATGCCGACGAGTGCACCCGTGCCGGGATCGACGCTCGAACCCCACCACCACCAGGTCTCCACTGCCACGTCGGCGTGTCGTCGCTCATCAGCCGCAGACCAGCCGAATCGCTGGAGATCACTCACGCGTGTCGCACCGAGAGGGGACACGACAGCTCGATCCGCCATCCTGAAACCAGGTCACCTGCCAGAACGACGCCACGATCGGGCAGACTAGGGCCCGATGGTTCGCTATCTGAGTCTGGAATGGATCGACGCCCTCACGGGAGAGGTCGACGCGAGCGGTGAACTGGCCGCATTGGCGAACGACCATGAGATCGGCGTCACGCAAGTCATCGACGACGGCCCCGAGGGTGACGTGATCTACCACCTCCAGGTGGGTTCGGGCGTGGCCACGTTCGGTGCGGGTGCAGCGTTCCCGGAGCATGTTCGGATGCAGCAGAGCTGGGACACGGCCGTCGCCGTCGCACGAGGAGAGTTGAACGCCCAGGATGCGTTCATCGGCGGTCGCATCCTGCTCACGGGCGACCAGCAGAAGTTGATGGCGTCTCAACCGGTGTTCCGAGCGCTCGATGCCGTGTTCGCCACCGTCCGCGAGCGCACCGAGTACCGGTAGCGGGTCCGAGGGGGATCGGTCGTGCCCGAGTTGCCCGAGGTGCAGGCACACGCCGAGCGACTCGACCGTCAGTTCGCGGGGCACGTGCTCGAGCGGTTCGTGCCGTTCAACTTCACCGCGCTCAAGACAGCCGTGCCCCGACCCGACCAGGCATACGGGTTGCCGATGGTGGGGGTCGGCCGCAGGGGCAAGTACCTGCTCCTTCGTTTCGAACCCGTCGTGTTCGTCGTGCACCTGATGCAAGGCGGCCGGCTGCTGGTGGACGACAAGTTGTCGTTGAAACCACGCAACGGCCAGGCACGGTTCCTCTTCGCCGACGGTCCCGCGCTGCTGCTCACCGAGGCGGGAAAGGAACGCAGAGCCGGCGTGTGGTGCGTGGCGCCCGACGCACTCACCGGCCCGCCGCTGCACCGACTGGGCCCTGACGCACTCGACATCAGCGCCGAACAACTGGCTGCGCGATTTGCCGAGCACAACATGCGCCTCCACGGCTTTCTGCGCGACCAGCACGCGATCGCCGGGCTGGGCCGGATGCTCGCCAACGAGGTGTGCCACCGGGCAAAGCTCTCGCCGTTCGCGATGACCGGCAAGCTGGGCATGCAGGGAGCTGCGGTGGTGCACGAGGCGATCCGCGCCTGTGTCGACGACGGCCTGACCTACGAACGCACCCGCACCGACATGAGCTCGTCGGCCGACCGCCCTGGCGCCGTCCACGGCCGGGCCGGAGAAGCATGCCCGATCTGTGGCGACACGATTCGCGCCGTCAGCTACAGCGGCTACACCGTGGCCTACTGCCCCACCTGCCAGACCGGCGGCAAGGTGTTGGCCGACAACACCACGTCGAAGTTCCTGAAGTAGCCCATCCGAGTCCCACACCCCATCCGAGTCCCACACGGTTGTCCGAGTCCCACACCCCGTCCGAGTCCCACACGGTCGAACCGAGGACCAGGCGCCACCCCGGGGTGGCCGCTGATACTCGGATGCTCGGGCAGGGCGTGCGATTACGATCGCCGCCATGCCGATCCACATTCGCTCCGAGCCGTCCGATTACGCATCCGCAGTTCTCGTTCCCGGCGATCCCCGACGGGCGAGGTACATCGCCGAGACGTTCTTCGATCCAGGCGCACGATGTGTGAACGAAGAACGGGGGGCGCTCGGTTTCACCGGGGAGTACAAGGGAAAGCCGATCAGTGTGCAGAGCGTGGGGATGGGCGGTGCGAGCGCGGCCATCTACTACACCGAGCTCACCGAACAACTGGGAGCGACCCGCTTGATCCGTGTGGGTACCGCCGGCGGCCTGAAGACGGGCCTCAAGATGGGCGACACCGTCGTGGCCGTCAGTGCGACCAGCGACGACCCGATGGTTGCCATCCTGACCGATGGTGATCCACACGCGCCCACGGCCGACTGGCGACTGGTCGAGCTGTCGAGTCGCCTGTCGCGTGAGAGCGGGGCGACCGTCCACGTGGGCCCGATCGTCACGAGCGCCGTCTTCTACGATCCGCGCCCCGGGATCATGAAGCGCTGGAAGGATCGGGGCCATCTCGCCGTCGAGATGGAGGCGAGCATCCTCTACACCCTCGGCGCGATCCACGGGTTCGAAGCGCTGGCCATCATGACCATCAGCGACATGATCGGGGACGAGGGTGACACCGTCAGGATCAGCGATGCGGAGCTCAAGGCCGGTGTGGACACGATGATGGAGGTCGCCTGCGAGGTCGCCATCGCCGAACTCTGATCAGGGTCCGAGTGGGGCGGCACTCGGGTCAGGAGGA
>JAYUSX010000351.1:0-8849 GCA_043755475.1 Actinomycetota bacterium | reverse complement strand
GCCATCACGGTGGTCGCCCCCTGGGTCGGGTTGGCCGCAGTGCGCGGCATCGTGCGAGTGACGTTGGCGGCTGCGCCGGTGTCGCCCGAACGCGGCAGCGACGCGGGGGCCCCGGCAACCGAGGCCAGCGCCAGCACGGGCTCGCCACTGCGATAGCGGCGAAGGTCGTCGCGCAACGCCTCGGCGTTGGGGTCGCGCATGTTCGGGTCCTTGGCGAGCAGCTTGGCAACGATGGCCTCGAACGGGCGAGGCACATCGGCGACCAACTGGTTGAGCGGCTGCGGCAGATCGTGCACCTGCTTGTAGGCGATGCTGACCGGGTTCTCGCCGGTGAACGGCGGCTTGCCGGCGACCATCTCGTACAGCACGATGCCCAGCGAATAGAGGTCGCTGCGCGGGTCGGGCTGGCCGCCCTGGGCCTGCTCGGGCGAGAAGTAGGTGGCCGTGCCCATCACCGAGCCGACTTGGGTGAGGTTGTTCTCGCTCGCCGAGTTCATGGCCCGGGCGATACCGAAGTCGGCCACCTTCACGGCGCCGGCCGTGCCGATCAGGATGTTTGCGGGCTTGATGTCTCGGTGCACCACCCCGTTCTTGTGGGCGAAGCTGAGCGCGGCCGACACCTCGCTGGCGATCTCGGCCGCCTGCACGGAGCTCACATGACCGTTGGCGCGCAGGATGTCGGCGAGGGTGCGACCCGACACGTACTCCATCGCCATGAAGTACGTGTTCGAGTACTTGCCCCAGTCGTACACGCTGACGATGTTGGGGTGGTTCAGCCCTGCGGCTGATTGCGCCTCGCGACGGAAGCGCTCCACGAAGTTCGGGTCGGTGGCGTACTCGGGGAACAGCACCTTGATCGCGACCTGGCGGTCGAGCAGCACGTCGCGCGCCAAGAACACGTCGGCCATGCCTCCACGGCCGATTCGGTTCTGGATCTCGTAGCGGTCGTTGAGGACGATGCGCTCGTTGTTGTTGGTCACGTAGGTCCTACTTGGCGTGTGCGCGGCGGGAGCGTGCAGATCTGCCCGATGCGGTGTTGCGAGGATATCCACCCCGGATTGCCGCAGGTGGTCACGGCTGCGCGCCCGGTGTGGTGGTGGGTGCCGCGGCTGCTGCAGACGCAGCGGTCGCTGCCGCAGCGTCGGTGGCGAAGAGGTAGTCGAGCACCTGCTTGGCGATCGGACCGGCGAGCTTTCCACCGGTGCCCGCGCTGATCTCGTCGTTGGTTCCCTTCAGCACCACGGCGATCGCGTAGCGGGGTGCCTCTGCAGGCGCGAACCCGATGATCCACGCGTGCGATCGCTGTGGCTCGCCGGCCGCGTTCAACTGAGCGGTGCCGGTCTTCGCCGCAGCCTGAATGCCACCGGCGAGTTGCATCTGGCGCCCGGTGCCCTGGTTCACGACGCCCACCATGAGCGAGTTGAGCGTCGCCGCGGTGGCGGGGGAGATGGGCGTCTTCCACACGTCGGGTTCGGTGCGTTCGAGCACCGAACCGTCGTGAAAGCGGGTGGCATCCACCACGTGCGGCACCATCATCTGGCCGCCGTTGGCCACCGTGGCGGCGACCATCGCCATGTGCATCGGCACCATCACATCGCTGCCCTGACCGAAGCCACCGATGGCCAGCAACGGAAGTTGATCGGTGAAGTCCTCCACCTCGCCGAACGAACTGGCGACAGAGCCCGGCAGATCGATCGGGATCCGCTCACCGATGCCCCAGGCCTTGGTACCGGCGACCATCCGCTCGGGCCCCAACTCGACGGCCATCTGGGCGAAGGGGATGTTGCAGCTACGGAAGAAGACCTCCACCATCGAGCCACCGCATGACTTGCCGCCGTAGTTCTGAATCGGATCGGTCGTCTGCGGCGGTACCCATTGGGTCTCGCTCGGCCACGAACGGTCCAAGGAGGTGACCCCGTTCTCGAACGCGATCGCTGTAGTGATCACCTTGAAGCTCGACCCGGGCATGTAGCGCTCTTGGTACGTGTTCGCCAACAGCGGCTTGCCGGGGTAGGCGTTGAGGAAGTCGAACACGTCGGTCGCCTCGTCACCGTCGGGAACCACCACCTGGTTGGGGTCGTACGTGGGGAAGCTGTACATCGCGATCACGTCACCGGTGCTGGGCTCGAGCACCACCACCGATCCCTCGCGGCCGGCGAGCGCGTCGGCGGCCACCTGTTGCACATCGGAGCGGATGTTCAGCACCACCGATCCGGAGAGGTCCTGGCCGCTGAAGAGATCGCCCAGGCCCTTGATCTGTTGCTGGGACGTCGTGCCGGCGAGCACGTCGCTCTGCACCTTCTCGACCTGGGTGCTGCCGAACGCGAACGTGTAGTAGCCGGTGACGTTGCCGAACAGCGAGCCCTTCGGGTACACCCGGGTGTAGTCGAGCTCGGCGTCGGCATCCTGCACCGGTTGACTGAGCGCCAGCACCACTCCGTCGGCGGAGATGATCGGTCCGCGGGGCCTGTTGAAGTCGCGGATGGTCTGGCGGTCGTTGCGCGGATCGCTCGTCAGTTCTTCTTCGCGGCCGACCTGCAGGATGTTCAGCTGCACGAAGAGCGCGACGTAGCAGACCAGCAGAGCGATCGCGAGGCGCCGGATCTTGGTGTTCACGGCGTCGCTCGTCGGGAGCGCTTGGCGGCCAGCCGTTGACGTCGTGCCGCCGCCCGCGCCTCGAAACGCTCGCCGATGGTGAGGTCGTCGGGTACCTCGCCGAGTCGTCGCGCACTCGAGTCGCTGATGCGCATCAGCAAGGCCAACAAGATGTAGTTGGCGAGCAGGCTGGAGCCGCCATAGCTCACGAACGGGAGCGTGATGCCGGTGAGCGGAACCACTCGGATCACACCGCCGATGATGATGAACGCCTGCACGCCGATGATGGTGGTGAGACCGGTGGCCAGGATCTTCTCGAACGGTCGTTCGGCGCGGGTGGCGATGCGGAATCCGGCACCGATGATCAGCATGAATGCGATCAGCACCCCGGTCGCACCGATCAGGCCGAGCTCTTCGCCGACGGCGGCGAAGATGAAGTCGTTCTTCACCTCGGGGATCTTGTTGGGGCTGCCGAGACCGAGGCCGGTTCCGTCAATGCCACCATTCGACAGGGCGAACATCGCCTGCACGATCTGGTACCCCTTGCCCTCGTACTGCGGCCATGGATCGAGCCAGATCGCGACGCGGGTCTGCACGTTGCCGAACGTGAGCCATGCGACGTACGCCGCTCCTGCGAACAGCACGGTGCCGATCACCAGGAAGCTCGTGCGCTCGGTGGCGACCCACAGCATCACGACGAACAGGGTGAAGAACAGCAGCGACGCGCCGAGGTCCTTCAGGCCCACCATCACGACGACCGAGAACGCCCATGCGAGCGCGATCGGCAGCAGGTGGCGCGGTTCCGGGAGACGGAGCGGCCCCACCTTCCACGTGTTCGCTGCGATCAGCTCGCGGCGTTCAGCCAAGTAGCCGGCGAAGAACAACGCAAGACAGATCTTGGCGAACTCGCCCGGTTGGAAGTTGATCGGTCCGATGCTCACCCAGATGCGGGCGCCACCGAAACTGCGGCCCACTCCCGGCACGAGCGGAAGGAGCAGCAGGCCTGCGCCGATCGCGAAGAAGGTCCAGGTCTGGTGGGCGAGGTCGGTGGTGCGTTGCACCACGAACAACACGGCCACGTACGCGGCGATGGCGATGAACGTCCATGTGGTCTGCAGACCGGCCAGGCGATCGTCGAGCCGGGTGATCATCACGTAGCCGATGCCGTGCAGCAGTGCCGCCAGGGGGAGCAGCGTGGGGTCGGCACCTCGGGCGAGGATGCGGGTGGCGATCGACGCGAGCACCAGCAACCCGAGGGTGACGCCGAGGAACGGCAGGATGATCGGCGGGATCTCGGCGTTCTTGCCCAGCGAGGCAACGGTGTAGGCCGCGGCGGTGATGGCACCCGCCATCACGACCAGCGACAGCTCGGTACTGCGCCGAGCCGATGCAAGTGGCGACGGAGTGCTCATGCCGACGTGTTCGTCTCCACCGTCGTCGTTGTCCGGATGGTCGTGGTCGTCGGTCGTTCCGTCGTGGTCGGAGGAGGCGTCGACGTGGTGGTGGGCACGGTTGCAGGCACCGTCGTCGGCACGGTCGTCGGCACGGTGGTCGGGGTGGGGGCATCGTCGCCACCAAAGGAGGCTGCGAGCACCCAGACGACGAGCAGGGTGAGCATCACGGCGCCGACGAGGAACATCAAGAACGTCTTGGCGGTGATCTGCCGGCCGAGTTGCTGTTGGATCCTCGACTCCACCACGGGGTTCTCGAGCGTGGGCGGCGTGTCGGCGTCGGCGACCATCATCGAACGTGTGAGGGGGACGGTGTCGTCGTCGGTTGCGTCGCTGGGGATGTCGGCGATCTCGGCAGGGTCGAGCCCGTCCACGACGTCGACGACGATCACGGTCACGTTGTCGCGCCCGCCGTTCTCGACCGCGACGGCCACGAGCGCATCGGCGCAGTCCTGCGGCTGGACGTTGGCGAGGATGATCCGGTGGATCTCGTCGTCGTCCACCTCGTCGACCAGGCCGTCGCTGCACAGCACGAATCGGTCGGCGCGCACGAGCGGCATCTGCCACGAGTCGACCCTCACCGTCGGCTCGATGCCCAGAGCTCGGGTGACGATGTTGCGTCGGGGGTGGGCGCGAGCCTCGGCTTCGGTGATGTGGCCCGTGGCGAGCAACTCCTGCACGTAGCTGTGGTCGACGGTCGCTCGGGTGAGCTCGCCGCTACGAGCGAGGTAGACCCGGCTGTCACCCACGTTCACGATCGCGAACTGCTCGGGCCGACCATCGGTGGCAGGCAGCACGGCGATGGCGGTGAGGGTGGTACCCATGCCGCGCTGTGCAGCGTTGATGTGCGCCGTCTGAAAGATGGCGGCGTTGGCTTCCACCACCGCAGCCACGACGACGTCGGCGCTGGTGGCACCGGCCTGCAGCCGGTCGCGCATGGTGTTGGCCGCGAGAGCGCTGGCGACCTCGCCTGCTTGGTGCCCGCCCATGCCGTCGGCGACGGCGAACACCATCGGCTCGGCGACGAATGCATCTTCGTTCTCCACGCGAACGCGGCCGGCGTCGGTGGCTGCGCCCCACACGAGGGCTGCCATCAGGAACCCTCCAACACGGTCGATCCGATCTGCAGACGGTCGCCGACCGTCATCGGTTGCACGCTGCCGAGGCGAGCGCCGTTCAGGTAGCTGCCGTTGGTCGAACCGAGATCCTCCACGTACGTCACACCGTCGATCGCGAACATGCGAGCGTGGTTGGCCGACACGAATGCATCGTCGGGGATGCAGATCGTGCACGTGGCCAGGCGGCCGATGCTGAGTTCGCCGACGAGCGCGAACTGAGCACCCTTGCGCTCCCGCGGTTGAATGACGACGAGCCGGGTGACCTGGCCCCGCTTCGCGCGTTTCTTGTTGACCACCTGCGGGGGAGCGGGCGCGGGCATGGTCGGATCCATCTCCGGCACCGTGGCCGCAACGAGGTGACCCGCACGCGGGCCGCGCACCTCGCTCCACACCGCCCACAGCACGCGCGCGAAGAAGAGGTACAGCAACGCGAGCAACGCGTAGTTGAGGATCTCGAGGACGGAATCGGTCATGCCGACGCGGACGATGCCTCGAAGCGGAGATGTGAGCTGCCGAGGCTGATGATGTCGCCGTCGACCAACACGCGCTGGCCGTCGATGCGCAACCCGTTCACCTTGGTGCCATTGGTGGAGCCGAGGTCGACGATCGTGATCTCCGACCCTGGATGGATCTCAGCGTGACGACGGCTGACATTCGGATCGTTCAGTGAGACCGTGCACTCGGGGAGGCGCCCGACGGTGACGACGCGGTGCCCCACGGTGACGCGCTCGCCCGACGGAAGTTGCAGGCGGCCGACCGATGAACCGATCCGGTTCGGGTTGTGCGCCTGAGCAGACGCGGGGTCGTACGTCGGCGGCTGCAGAACCGATGGGGCTGCAGGCGCCGGAGGTGCCGCCGGTGCGAACGGGTCGATCAACTGCGGTGCCTCGACGATCGCGAAGCTCTGATCGCTGTACTCGGGCGCGTCGCGCGCGGCAGCCGCCGGCGCGTACGGCGCTGCGGCGTGGCTGTCTTCGCGAAGATGCGAGGCGATGCCGAACCGGCCGGGCTTGAGCGAGTTGTCGACCACGATGTCGACCGACACCGCGCCGACGAAGTGGTAACCCTCGTCGCGAGCGTACTCGCGAGCCGCCTCGCCGAGCTCGTGGATGAGCGCGTGTTCGATCTCCGCGAAGCCCGCGTGGTCGCGCGGACTCAGGTGGAAGGTGAAGGCATTGGGCACCATCCGTCGACCTTTGACGTCGACGCTGCGGTGATCGTCCATCTCACGAAGGAGACGTCGGCCGAGCTCGACGGGTCGGATGGTGCTGCTACGGGAGGAACGCGAAAACACGGAATCGACCATATTCCCTAAGGCACGCTCGAACGATTGCAAGCCCATGACGGTTGCAAGGGTAGTTGCGCCGCCCGCGCCTGCGGCCGCACCCCTCGGATCGGGGACAGGACGTGCGTTTCGCACGCTCGATCGCTCGTCAACCGGGTTGGGCAGGGGGGACGGACTTGCTAGCGTGGTGCTTCCACTCGGGCGAGTGGCGAAATGGCAGACGCGCTAGCTTCAGGTGCTAGTATCCGCAAGGATGTGGGGGTTCAAGTCCCCCCTCGCCCACTGGAAGACCCCAGCTCAGCTGGGGTCTTTTCGCGTGCCGGTCCGAACGCTGCGACGGAGGTACCGCGTGGCAATCTGGGCGCGCGATCGTCAGGTCTGCCACCCGATCGGGGAGATCGGATCTGGTGCATAGCAGCAGTAGGTGCCGGTGCGAACGTGCTGTTCGAGGTGGGCTGCCGCCAACGGATGGTGTTCGGCCAGCCGGGCGAGTGCATAGCGGATCGACCGTGTCACAGCCGTCCGGGCCCGTTCGGGGCTGGAGGCGGTCGAACGTTGCTGGCCGCCGAGGCCGACGGCGCGGCGCAACTCTGCGATGAGGTACTCGCGGTCGCGCTCGGCCAACTCCCGCCGGGCGGGATCGTTCATCGCCGTCGCATCGTCGATGTCCTCGTCGACCTCCGCCAACCGGCGACGGTACGCGTCGCGGGCGGCATCGTCGAGTGCGGGCAGGCCGCGGGCCGCGAGTCGGCCGTCGTCATCGAGCTCGTGCTCGCCACGAGGACCGGCGGGCAGCGCACCGTTGTCGACGGCGACGAGATCCAACACATGGAACTCACGCCCCGGTTCGGCGAGCAGCCGCTCGATGTAGCGCAAGCCCTTCAGGTCGCGAATCACGGTGGACCGACCGCCGAGACGGACGAATCTGGTGTCGCCGTCACGGCGGAAGTCGGCCCCGTCGTCCGACGCGGGCGGGGGCAGCAGCGGCCGCTGGTCGACGGCCGCGAGGACGGCGTCGCAGCGGTCGACCCAGCCCGAGGCGCCAAAGCTGAGGAACGCACTCCGCGCTGCCTGCCACTCGAGTCGGGCACCGTCGACGTTGCCCTGCCGTCGCTTCACCTCGGCCAGCACGGTGCGCGCCACAGCGGCATCGAAGGGTGCCCCGAGATCGATCCAGAGCACCATCGCCTCGGAGGCTGCTGCCTTGGCAATCGCCAGATCTCCGGCGACCAACCGCGCCCGGGCCACCGCAAGCTGTGCCCCGGCGCGGAGGGAGAGACTGGGGTATCGGTCGGCGATGCGGTCGAGTGCCTGCGCCGCTCGGTGCGCCGTCGCTGTGTCGCCCGCCGCAGCTGCGATCTCGGCCTGGGCCTCGAGTAGCGGTGCCAAGCGGAGCTCACCGTACGGCGGGCGCTCCTTCCACGGCAGGTCGTCCGGATTGTCGATGGCCTCGGCGATCATCGCGAGGGCGACGTCCACCTCGCCCTGGGCCAGCCGCAGCAACGCCAATCCGGGCTGAGCCGACCAGGCCCTGGCGTGCGCTGCGACGAACGCGACTTGGGCCCCGGCGAGATCACCCTTGCGTAGGCGGATGTTGCCGAGCTCGACCAGCGGCCAACCGAACTCGCGGCGCATCCACGGACGAAGCTCCTCACAGGCGAGGAGTGCCGCCTCCTCGGCGCGATCGCATGGGCCCGACACCCTGAGCAGCTCGGCACGGTGGACCCTGCAGCGCCCGCCGATGCCACCGAAGGCAGCACCGCGACCCCAGTGCTCCATCACGTTGGTCCATTCGAGTGCCCGGTCGTGGAGCGCCAGCCCCTGCGCCGCGCAGATGAGCTCGCAGTACATCATCCCCGTCGTGAGGGGATCGACGTCGCCCGTCATGAGCAGCGTGGCGATGTCATCGAGCTGTGCCAGCCCCGTGACGAGGTCGCCGTCGAGCAGCGTGAGTCGAGCGAGGGCGACCCGGCCGATCACTACCGGCGGGGTGACGTCGAATCGCACGCCGAGGTCGATGGCCTTGGTGGCCTGTTCCCGCGCGGCCTCCATGTCGCCGCACATGAAGCGCTCGTAGGTCCGCACCATCGCGATCAGCGCATGAGGACCCACCTCGGGCATCCCCACCAGCAGCGTCTCGGCACGCCGCAACCAGCCACGCACGGGAGCCATCAATCCGGTGTCGATCAACAGGAACATCGCGAGCATCGCAGCGGCACGCGCGGCGTCGACCATGTCGCCCTCGCTGATGCGGAGGGCGTAGAGGTCTTCCCACGCCGACATCGCAGCGTCGAAGTCACCGCTGCCGTAGGACGCCTGAGCCTTCAGCTCGAGCCCCGGGCCGGACGACGCCGTTGATGCATCGGATGCGAGGAGGTCGAGTGCCTCCTGCCAGGCGCC
>JAYUSX010000350.1:0-24026 GCA_043755475.1 Actinomycetota bacterium | reverse complement strand
CTGAACCCTGTGCGCAGCGCGCCGCCCACACCGAGGTTGATCGGCAACCGCACGACGGCGGCTCCGCGAGCTTCCGCGATCTCGGCCGTGCCGTCGCGGCTTCCGTCGTCGACCACGAGGCACCAGAATCCCGCGTCGCGCACGTCGTCGACCACAGCGGCGATGCACTCCCTCTCGTTGTAAGCAGGGATGACCACCAGCACGCCCGAGCGCTGCCCAGCGACGTCGGCTGCCACGTCAGGAGTGGAGTCAGCTGTGGAGCCAGCTGCGACGTCAGAAGTCGTCACGTTGCTCCAACTCGTCGAGTCGACGGGCCAAGAGCGCGTGCGCTTCGGCCGTGGTGCGCAGGCGTTCTTGCAGCAGCGACACGCTGATGGAGAGCTGTACGGTGATGGCGAGGAGCAGTACCGAGCTCATCGTGAGCAACACGGCCGTCGGTGTCATGTTGGCCAGGCGACCGAGGCGACCGACGAACGGCATCAGTACAGCGGCGACGGCGACCAGCCCGCCAATGACGAGCCAGCCGATCGCGTATCGGGTGCTGAGCAGTCGTCGCCGTGCCAGACGGAGGATGAATCCCCCGATCACGATGCCGCCGAGGAGCAGCACGAGGGCTTGCTTGGCAGTGGTCGACATGGGCACCGAGCGTAGGCGATCGCACCCTTCGCCTGCGGGTGGCCGGTAGCGTTCCGGCCGCGATGTCCGACCACCCGTACGCCGTCACGGTGCCGTACTACTCGAATCCTGGATACCTGCGATTAGCCCTCGACAGCGTGGTGGCACAGACCGATCCATCGTGGTGGTGCGTGGTGGTGGACGACTCACGCGACGCCAGTGCTGTCGAGGTGGTGGCCGCAGTCGACCACCCCCGTGTTCGCCTCGAGCGGAACTCGACGAACCTCGGCGTGGGGGGCAACTTCAATCGGTGCGTGCAGATCGCAGTGCGTGAAGGCGCCGAGCTGGGCATGATCCTCCACGCCGACGATCTGCTCGAACCGGACTACATCGAGGTGATGCGCGCCGCACACAGCCGTTTCCCGCCGGCCCCCGCAATCGCCCCGCAGGTCACCGTGATCGATGCCGCGGGTACCCCGCACCTGCCTCTGCCCGACCGAGTGAAGGCGCTGCTGTGGCCGCGCCACCTCACGCGGCTTGAGGGCGAGCGGGGGTTGCGGCTGTTGCTTCGGGGGCAGTTCTTCTACTGCCCTGCAGTGTCGTATCGGTGGGCCCTGTTGCCCGAACCTGCGTGGGATGCCCGGTGGCATCAGGTGATGGACCTGATGCTGTACGGCAGGTTGCTGCTCGCCGGTGGCTCCATCGAGCTCGAGCCACGGCGGGTGTTTCGCTATCGACGCCATCCGTCGTCGGAGACACAACAGAACTCTGCGTCGCTCTCTCGCACCGACGAGGAGATCCTCGCCTGCCGCGAGCTCGCCGCAGCAGCATCGGAGCTCGGCTGGTCGCGGGCGAGCAGAGCCGGCCGGTTGCGCGTGACGGTGCGGCTTCAATGTGCGATGCAGGCCGTCGCGGCGCTGGGCACGGGGCGGCCAGCACTGGCTTGGCGCGCGCTCGGGTTGGCCTTCCGGCCCTGACGGCACTCGGTATGCTCGCCCGGGTGACGACCGTTCCGCAGGGCTGCCTCAGCGTGGTCATCCCCTGTTACAACGAACAGGCGACGGTCGCCTCGGTGATCGACACCGTGCTCGCCCAACCGTGTGTTGGCGAGGTGATCGTGGTCGACGACGGCTCGACCGACAAGAGCCGGGAGATCCTCGCGGCCCTCGACGAGCCTCGCGTGAAGGTGATCCTCCAGCCCGTCAATCAGGGCAAGGGTGCAGCACTGCGCGCCGGGTTCGCCGAGGCCACGTGCGAGTACGTCGTGGTGCAGGATGCCGACCTGGAGTACGACCCGGAGGAGTTCGAGTTGCTGCTCCAACCGCTCGTCGCCGACAAGGCCGACGTCGTATTCGGCTCGCGCTTCGTCAGCAGCCGTCCACACCGCGTGCTCTATTTCAAGCACTCGCTGGGCAACAAGTTGTTGACGCTCACCTCGAACCTGTTCACGGATCTGAACCTCACCGACATGGAGACGTGTTACAAGGCCTTTCGGCGCAACGTGATCCAGAGCATCGAGATCGAGGAGAACCGCTTCGGGTTCGAGCCCGAGATCACTGCGAAGGTCGCCCGCGGCGGCTGGCGCGTCTACGAGGTCGGAATCTCGTACTCCGGCCGCACGTATGCGGAGGGCAAGAAGATCGGCTGGCGCGACGGCGTTCGGGCCCTGTATTGCATCGTCCGCTACTCACCCCTCGGCCGACGTCTCGCTCGAAGTTGATCGTTCACCATCGCAACAACGGTCGTCCGAATCTGGATGCCGCCCCGAAGACCCGTGCCATGCGCTGCCCGCTACGTAGACTCCAGACAGGGCTGCGATCGCTGGCGGCCAGTGGTCAGGCGAACGGAGACGAGGTGCGTCGCATCGGTGTGACGGGGCAGCAGGCCATGTGCTCTGAGCTGGCGGCGACCTGATGGTCGCAGTCGAACCACAACAGTTCGAAGTCGTCGCGCCCATGCCCGAATTCGCCGCGTTCGACTGGCGAACGACGGCTCGATTCGCGACGGCCGGCGTCATCGTCGTCGTCGCTGCGGTTATCAGCTTCGGTGCCGGTGCCCTCTGTGCCGATTGGATGGTCGCCAACATCGACGTTGCGAAGCAGTTCCCGGTGCTCGCGTCGCTGATGTGCACCGCAGCGTCGTTCGTCGTCGTCCTGCGCGCGGTGCCGTGGCGTCGCGTGCTCGTTGTCGATCCGCCCGGTGCACCCGTGACCATCGATCCGGACAGCGGCCCCGACGAGCCCGGCGACCACCCTGATGTCACCGCCGGAGTCGGAGCGGCCGACCCAGCTGCCGACGACGGTCCCACAGCGTCAAACCGCCGGCTTGCCGCACTCTCGCGCAGCGGTTGGGCGGGGACGGTGGTGGCCATCTCAGGGGTCATGACAGCGCTCATCCATCGTGATGTGTTGGGCCGTTTTTCGACGCGAACGATCGGGACATCGGGTGACCGCGAGTGGTACGTCTTCCTCTCGTGGAAGATCGGTAACGCGTTGGCAGACGGATCGTCCCCTTTCCAACTCACGGGCATCGTCGCGCCCCACGGCTACAGCGTGTTGGTCGGCGATGGCTTCTTCCCTCCCATGGTGGGCGGGTTGCTCAACCTGGTGATGGGTCCGATTGCGGCGTACAACCTCCTGCTGATGCTCGGTACCTTTCTCGCGATCGTCGCCGGCGTCGTGCTTGCCCGGCGCATCACAGCGATCCGATGGATCCAGCTCGTCACCGCGGTGGCAATCGCCTCGGCTCCGGTCGCCTACGTTCGTTACGAAGGCCATCTCTCGCTGTGTTTCGCCTTTCCGATCACGCTTGCCGTGGCGGAGGCAGTCGACATCGCGCGTGGACGGCCGCTCCGCATCGCCAGGGTCTCCGCATGGCTCCTCCTCGCGTTCGGGTCGAGCATCTATTTCCTGCTCATCGCCGGAGGAGTGACGGCGGTCGCCGTCGTCGTCCGTTGGTTCCAATCGAAAGATGACCGCCGCCAGCTCGTTCTTCGCGCAGGCGCTGCGCTCGCCATCACCCTCGCTGTGATCGCCCCGTTCATCGTCGAGCGGATGCGCTTCACGAACGCCGAGCTCGACGCAGGGTCGAACTTCGACTCCACGTTCGCAACCGACGGGGCGGCCTACAACGCCGATGTGCTCTCGATCGCGCTGCCCACGTACCCCACTGCGGTCGAGCTGCCGGGAACGGAAAGATTCCAGCGGAACATCGTCGCTCCGTCGGGTGAAGGCAACTACTCGTTCCCAGGGCTCCTGCTGGTGGTGTTGGGCATCGGAGGTCTGGTGGCCGGCCGGCGCCGCGAACGGATCCCCATCGCGATCGCAGCCATCGGATTGTGGGTGATGACGCTCGGGCCGGTCCTGGACGTCTACGGGTCCGCGACCGTGATCGACCCTGTCACGCAGGGCCGAATCCAATGGATGCCGTTCAAGTTGCTCGGGCAGCTACCGCTGATGTCGGGCCTTCGAGCACCCGGTCGGCTCTCTCTCGGGCTGCCGCCGATGCTGGGCGTCGGTCTGGCGATGGCATTGGATCGCAGCGTCGTTCTGCGACGCTCCCGGCCGGCCGTTTCGTCACGCCCAGGCGTTGCACTGGCGTTGGCCGGGGCGGTGCTGGTGCTCAACGTGCCGTCGTTCACCACCACGCGGCCGACGGTTGAAACCACGGCCGGAGAAGCGATGCTTCGTTCGTTGGCCGAGCGACCCGGGCGTGCTGGGCGTGTCGCTCCGGTGCCGTCGTGCGAGGGAAATCTGGTCGGTACCGACTCGAGCTTGCAGATCTGGCATGGCCTCGAGCAGGTGGGCTGTCAGGGCCCTTATCTGGCGTTGCCGTTCGCGAGCGAGATGGCCGACTACCGCTCGTCGCCCGACCTGGCTGCCCTGCGATGCCAGCCCAACGTGCTCGGATACGTGCAGACGGCCTTCCCGAACGATTTCGACGACATCTCGAACGACCTGGCCGGTCTCCGGGACGGTCTCGGGGTCCGCTACCTCGTGATCGACAAGCAGTACCTTCCGCAGTGCCCGCGGGTGGCCGAGGTCGTGGCGTCGCTGCGTTCGGCGTACACGGTGTTGCCCGGGGACGAGCGCTGGGAGGCGATCGACCTCGACGAGTCGTCCGAATGAGGCGCGCGATGTCGTCGAGCGATGTCGTCGAGCGAAGCTCGCCATCTCACCATCCAGAGGTCCGACGTGAGGTCACCAGACATGAGCGAGCCATCGGCAGAAGAGCGGAACCATGACGCATGAACCAGGCTCGGTCAGCGCCTTCATCCTCGCCGGGGGTCGTGGTAGCCGGCTCGCTCCCTTGACCACGGTGATCCCGAAGCCTCTCGTGCCGATCGGTGAAGCACCGATCCTCGAGGTGTTGATCCGCCAGCTCGTCGCCCGGGGGATCACCGACATCGTGATCAGCCTCGGGTACCTCGGCCACCTCATCCAGGCAGTGGTCGGCGACGGCCAGCAGTTCGGTGCGGCGGTCACCTATACCCGGGAGGACGAACCGTTGGGAACCGCCGGGGCGCTCGCGATGCTGCCGCCCGTCGGGCCTGACGAGATCGTGATGGTGCTCAACGGGGACACGCTGACCGACCTCGACTTCGCCGCCCTCGTCGACGAACACCGTTCGTCGGCGGCCGACGCGTCGATCGTCGTGGTCACCCGCGAACACAAGGTCGACTTTGGCGTCATCGAGATCGACCCGGACGGGATGCTCGGTCGCTACATCGAGAAGCCCAGCTACACCTATCAGGTGAGTATCGGCATCAACGTCTTCTCGGGGACCGCGCTCGCAGCGATAGACAACGGCGAGCGGATCGACATGCCCGACTTCCTCCTCCGCCTGAAAGAGCAAGGGCGGTCGGTCCGGTGCGTGCCGTCGCAGTGTTTCTGGCTCGATCTGGGGCGGATCGACGACCTTCGCGCCGCAGGAGAGCTCGTTGCACGCGAGCCCGAACGATTCCTGAAGTGATGCCCCGGTTGCTCGTCGTCGGAGCGGCCGGCTGGATCGGCCAGGCGGTGGTGGCCCGCGCCGCCCTCGCCGGGTGGAGCGTCGTTCGTGCGGGCCGGAGCGGGGCCGTCGAGCATTCGGCTTCGACGCCCGACGAACTGGCCGCGACGGTGAGGTCGGTGGTTCCCGCCGCAGTGGTCAACTGCGTCGGTCGCTCCGTCGGCTCGACCGCCAGCATGGTGGAGGCCAACATCACGGTCGTTTCGGCATTGATTGCAGCGTGTGCCGACACGGGGTCTCGGCTCGTGCACCTGGGCTCGGCCGCCGAGTACGGCGCGTCCGAACCAGGTGTGCGCTTGTCCGAGTCGACTCGTCTCTCACCCGTGACCGACTATGCCCGAACCAAGGCGTTGGCCACGGCGCTCGCCATCGAAAGCGGCGCCGACGCCACCGTTGCGCGCCTCTTCAATGTCGCAGGGCCGCGGCCGCCGGTGCATTCGTTCCTCCACGAACTCGTGGCCAAGGCCGGCGATGGTGCCGGTTCGGTGCAGATGCTGAACCCCGACCTCCGCCGCGACTGGGTGTCGATCGAGGTGGTCTGCCGCGCGGTGTTGCGCCTTGCCGAGATGGATCGCCCACCTCGTCTGGTGAACGTCTGCACCGGGACTGGCATCTCCCACGGCGAGCTCGTGGTCGCGCTCGGCCGCGCCATCGGGCGGGATCTCGTGGTCACGTCGCTCGGCGTCCCCGGGGTCGCCGAGGTGGTCGGAGATCCGACCGTACTCGTCGAGGGCGTCGGTATCGACCCAGCGTGCCCGCTGGAACTCCTGGCCGGGTCCGTCATGGCGGTTCGCTGAACGAGCGGAACACAGCCCGACGATGGCGGCCTCCGGCTGCCGGTGCGAGGTAGATTTCCGACCCTCGACATCGCTGGCGTTCCCGGCCCTGGTCGTGTGCCGGACAGTGACGCCCGCGCATCCCTCACCTGCCCGGCTCGGGCATCGATCGAAGCGAACAGATGACCACCATCTCACTCCAAGTCGTGTGCCCGGTGTTCCGGGAGGAGCAGTCGATCGCCGAGTTCCATCGCCGTTTGTGGAACGTCCTCGATCAGCTGCCCCCCACGTACTCGTCGAGCGTGGTCTACGTCATCGACCCAGGTGGCGATCGCACCGAGGAGGTCGTCAGGTCTCTCGTGGCGGAGTCGAGCGCCACGTCGGCGATCGTGATGAGCAATCGATTCGGACATCAGATGGCGCTGCTGGCCGGCCTCGACTGCTGCGACTCCGATGTCCTCATCACCCTCGACTCCGATCTGCAACACCCACCGGAGTTGATCCCTGACCTCCTGGCCAAGCACGCCGAGGGGTACGACGTCGTCCAGACGGTGCGCACTGCGACGGAGAACCAGAACCCCCTGCGTCGTGCAATCTCGTCGTCGTTCTACAAGTTGATGAACTCGTTGTCGGACACCGAGATCGTGCGTGGCGGTGCCGACTTCCGGCTGCTCTCGCGTCGGGTGGTCGAGGTGTTCCAACGCGACATCCGTGAACGCAATCAGTTCCTCCGGGGACTGATCCCGTGGGTCGGGTTTCGGACGTGCAGGCTCGAGTTCGAGGCGCACGATCGGCACGCGGGGGAGAGCAAGTATTCGTTGACCCGAAGTCTTCGTCTGGCGACCGATGGCCTCGTGTCGTTCAGCAAGGTGCCATTGCGCCTCGGGGTGACGATCGGCCTCACGTTCGCTGCCATCGCGTTCGCCTATGCCCTGGCAACGATGATCGTGTGGCTCACGGTAGGGTCGAGTCCCTCCGGGTGGACCAGTCTCGCCATGTTGGTCGCAGGGTTCTCCGGCGTTCTGCTCGCCTTCATGGGCGTGCTCGGCCTCTACATCGGGGCCATCTTCGACGAGGTCAAGGCGCGGCCTCACTACATCGTTGCCGAAAGGATGGAATCCCCATGACCGAAGCGATCGCTCAGGCTGATCGAACCGTTCGTCGTGTCACGTGCATCGTGTGCGACGCGCACGACTTTGTCGAGAAGTGGCCAGGCCTCATCCGTTGCGAGTCGTGTGGTTTCCTGACCGCCGACATGGAGACCTTCGGTGACGAGGACTTCGCTGCGCTCTACGGACATGACTACTTCCACGGCAGCGAGTACCACGACTACGTGGCCGAGAAGCGCATCACCCAGCGGAGCTTCGCGTTGAGGATGAAGAAGCTCGACAAGTTCCTGCAGCCGGAACGTCACAAGCGACTCCTGGAGATCGGGAGCGCCTACGGCTTCTTCCTCGATCTCGTCCGAGGCCGCTTCGAGCCAGCCATCGGTGTCGACGTCGCGACCGACGCCGTCGCCTATTCCCAGCAGCAGGGGCTCGACGTGCGGCTGGGAGATCTGGCGGAGTTGCCGATCGACGGCCCGTTCGACGTCGTGTGCATGTGGGACACGATCGAGCATCTGCCCCATCCCGAACAGCACCTCGCGCGCGTGGCCGAGATGACGGCACCCGGTGCCTTGATCACGGTGACCACCGGAGACCTCGGCAGCCCCCTCGCCAGAACGCGCGGTCGACAGTGGCGGCTCATCCATCCGCCAACCCACCTGCACTACTTCTCCGAGGCCACGCTCACCAAGATCCTCGACAAGCACGGCTTCACGGTCGTGCACTCGTCGTACTGCGGCGGGTATCGCAGCCTCGAGTTCGCCGCCAACTTCGTGCTGAACATCCGCTGGAACAAGCCGAAGCTCTACAACCTCGTCCGCCGGACCGGGTTGCTCAAGTTCGCTCCGTACGTGAACCTCGGAGACATCCGATACATCATCGCGGAGCGACGCTGATGCCCGGCGCGTTCGACGGCAAGCGAGTCCTCGTCACGGGCGGCTGCGGGTTCATCGGGAGCCACCTGGTGGAGGCCCTGCTCGGAGCGGGCGCGCGGGTCCGAGTGCTCGGGAGCTACTCGAGCTCGGGGAGTTGGGGCAATCTCGAGCAGTACCGGCAGGTGGACGCAGACCTCGACGTGCGGTTGGGTACGGTCGCCGACGCGACCTTCACCGCCGACTGCATGGAGGGCCAGGAGATCGTGTTCCACCTCGCGGCGCTGATCGGCATCCCGTACAGCTACGTCGCGCCCGGCCACTACGTGTCGACCAATGTCATCGGCACGATGAACGTACTCGAGGCTGCCCGCCGCCACTCGACCGCCCGGGTCGTGCACACCTCCACGTCGGAGTGTTTCGGATCGGCGCAATTCGTGCCGATGAACGAGAGCCATCCGCTGGTCGCCCAATCACCGTACGCCGCGACCAAGGTGGCGGCTGATCAGCTCGTCGGCAGCTATTGGCGTTCGTTCGACGTTCCGGCCGTCACGATCCGACCGTTCAACACATTCGGACCGCGTCAGAGTCGTCGGGCGGTCATCCCGCAGATCATCTCCCAAGCTCTGCTGGGTGACACGATCCATCTGGGGTCGGTGACACCGCTGCGCGACCTGAATCCAGTCGACAACACGGTGCAGGCCATGCTGCTCGCCGGCTCGACACCCGGGATCGACGGCGAGACGTTCGTCATCGGATCCGGCATCGAACGATCGGTCGGCGACGTGGTCGAGACCGTCGCATCGATCATGGGTAAGCGGCTCGACGTGATCGTCGACGACGACCGTGTTCGTCCCGCTGCCAGCGAGGTGGATCGCCTCCTCTGCGACTTCGGCAAGGCCGCCGCTCGCCTGGGCTACCAGCCGACCGAGACGTTCGAGTCGTGTCTCGCGCGCACGATCCACTGGATGCGCGATGCCGGTGTGTCCGACACGAGCTACGCAGTCTGATCGGCTGTCCGGCCAGCAGCAGGCCGGCAGCGTGATCACCTGGCCGGCGATGCCGTACGAGTATCATCGGGATGATGTCGGTCAGCGGACGAATCCAGGAGACGCTCGGGTTGTCGCGCAGCGATGTGGGACGGCTCGCCGACGACGTCGCCCGTCTCACGACCGAGGTCGCGGTCCAGGGTGCATTGCTGCGCGACCTCCACGAACGAATCGTCGCGCTCACGAGCAACGAGCTCAAGCACGAGTTCGATTCACTTGCAACCGCGCAGGCCGAATCGATGGTGTATCTGAATCGGAGCATCCGCGACATCCGGGCCGAGCTGATCGACCTGCGGTGCTCCCCTCGTGTCGGTGCCGAGGGCGACGCGCCAGCTGACCCGTGAGCGAACCCCGAGTCATCCTCGGGATGCAGGGCGTCCAGATGCCGGCCAACGCTTTGCGGGGCATCGGGAGATGGTGCACGGAGTACATCGTGTCGTTGCTCGAGTCACACCCTGGAATGGTGGCTGGGATCTGTGTCGACGATCGGCTCGCCCTGCCCCATCTGCTCGCCCGACTCGGTCTCGATGTGCCGGTGTTCCGGACTTCGGACGGTCCACCGGATGCATTGCGCTCGGGCGATGTGTTCCACGTGCTGTCCCCACTCGAAGAT
Source organism: Actinomycetota bacterium (assembly GCA_043755475.1). Classification (GTDB taxonomy): domain Bacteria; phylum Actinomycetota; class Acidimicrobiia; order Acidimicrobiales; family Ilumatobacteraceae; genus VFMC01. The sequence continues at coordinate 13,985 of JAYUSX010000350.1, read as the reverse complement.
CTCACGATCGACCGGATCTGGCCGATCTGGGCGCGAGGCCCGGAGGTCGGCCTCGTCGCCACGATCTACGACATGATCCCGTTGCTGTTCCCCGAGGACTACTTCCAAGGAAGTCTGAAGCGTCTCCTCCAGTGCAGGTATGAGCTGTACCGGCAATGCGATGCCACCTTGTCGATCTCACGTGCCACTGCGGACGACGCGATCCGCTTGCTGGACCTCGACCCACACCGATCCTTCGTGGCGCCGGGGGGCATCTCGACGAGTTTCGTCCCTCGGGTGGACGGGCGCGAGTCGTCGGCTGCGGCCTTGGCGCCCCTTGGGGTGGAGCCTGGGTTCATCTTGTCGATCGGCAACGTCGATCCCCGCAAGAATCTCCCGGCGCTCATCGCGGCGTACAGTGCGCTGCCTCCTGCGCTGCGCAACCGGCATCAACTGGTGCTGACGTGCTCTCAGGCGGATCGCGCTCATCTCGCGATGCTGATCGACGGGGCGGGCCGGCATTCAGCTGCCGATCGGGTCGTCGCGTTGCCGTTCGTCGACGATCAGACCATGGCGAACCTGTACTCGGGGTGCGAGCTGATGGTGTACCCCTCGCTGTACGAGGGACTCGGCCTCCCACTCATCGAGGCCGCCGCGTGCGGAGCGGCCGTCATCTGCAGCGATGTCGGGCCGATGCGCGACATCGTCAGCGACCGGGCTGCCCGGTTCGATCCGTCTTCGGTCGAGGCGATCACCGAGCTGTTGAGCCGATGCCTCACCCAACCCGCGTTGCTGGCGCGATTCCGCGCACAGGCCATCGCCGACGCCGCTCGATTCACCTGGTCAGGGTCGATCGATGCGGCGGCCGAGGCCTATCGGCGGGCGGTCCGGCGATGAAGCAGTCGCTGATGATCGTGAGTCCGCTCCCGCCTGCCTGGTCGGGGATCGCAACGTACACTGCCCATCTCCTGCCGTATCTGGCTGCAGACTGGGATGTAACCGTGATGGTCGCCGACGACGAGGCGGTCGACGCCACCCGGTTCCCCGGAGTCGAGGTGATCCACGCTTCCTCGTGGGGCTGGCGGCGTGCAGTCGGCCGGTTCGATCGAATCCTGTTCTGCCTCGGCAACAGCCCGGCTCATCGCCATGTGCCCGGCCTGGTGGCGAGGCACGGCGGGGTGGTGCTGGCACATGACGTGCGCATGAACGCCCTCCAGGCCCGGCTGTCGATCGAGGATGCCGATCGGCACCGGATGTCGAAACTCGTCGAGGCACATCACGGTCCGCAGTTGGCGGTGGAGATCCGGGCGCTGGAATACCTCGGTGATCTCCGCGAACGCTTCGCCGCCATTCGCCAGCGTCTCGATCGAGCGAACACGTTCCTGCTCCACCCGAGCGCTGAGGGCGCGAGCAGCATCGTGGTCCACTCCGAGTTTGCAGCCCGGCTCGCACGACTCGACACGAGCCACCACGTCCCCGTGACCGTCGTGCCGTTCGGGCACCCCGAGCCGCGCGAGGCTCGAGACGAACGCGGCGCGTCATCGGCTCGAACCGTCGTGTCGACATTCGGATTCGTCGCGCCGGAAAAGGACGCGGTCCTCCTCGTCGACAGTGTCGCGTGTGCGACCACAGTGTTGGGCTGCGACCTCGAGCTCCGTTTCGTGGGCCACTGCGACCCCGAGTATCGGACGTTCTTGGCCGCCCGTGCCGAGGCCGGCGGTGTCGCTGACCGAGTCGTGTTCGTCGGGCGTGCCGACGAACAGACGTACCAAACCGAACTCGACAACGCCGGCGTCGCCGTGCAGCTGCGGGCGAGCGCCAATGGGGAAGCGTCAGCGGCGGTCGCTGACTGTCTCAGTGCAGGGATACCTACCGTTGTCACAGCAATCGGTGGTCAGCGGGAGTTGCCCGACAACGCGGTACGGAAGGTTCCTCCGGGGGCAGCGCCAGAGCTTCTCGGGGGTGTGATCGCCGAGTTGATGGCCGATGGCCAACTGCGACGTGGCCTGTCCGATGGAGCCAGAACGTTCGCTCGGAACGCATCGTTCGCGTCCGCCGCCGAGGCGATCGGATCCGTCTTGCGGAGTTCGCGCCCGCCGCGCCTGTGACGGCACCGAACGAGGTTCAGTTCCGGTCATAGAGCGTTCGCGAGTGCCTCGAGGAAACGGCGCCGTTGGCGTTCGAGTGTGAACTCCTGTGTCCGATTCCTTCCACGTCGCCGAAGCGCGTCGGCTGCCGAACGGTCGTCGAGAAGCTCGTCGATCGCAATGGCGAGAGAAGCGGCTGATCGATCCTTGTGGAGCACAACAGCCGCCTCACCTGCGGTTTCTGGGATCGCCGCGCACCCCCTCGCCACGATCGGGACCTCGAATGCCATCGCCTCGACCAGCGGGACGCAGAAACCCTCGTGATCGCTGGCAGTGACGAGCACATCTGCACTGCGATAGTGGGCGCTCATCGCATGCTGGCTGATCGATCCCGTGATGATGACGCGACTTGTGAGGCCGAGGTCGGCAACGAGCCGGTCGACCGCGCGTCGGTACGACGTCAGCCGCGACGCCCCGGCAAGCACGAGGGTGGCATCTGGACGCCCGCGGGTCAGCAGTTCGGCGAACGACTGGAGAACGAGGTCGATTCGCTTGTGAGGGAAGAGTTGTCCGACGTGCAAGATGGTCGGCCCCGGACGACTGTTGGCAGCCTCGAGCACTCGGCGTTCGGGCTCGAACCTGGCGAGTTGGAAGGGATCGATGATCAGTCCAGCGACGTGCACGTCGCTGAAACCAACTGCGGTGAGTTCGTCGGCGTTGTACGCCGAGTCGGCCATCGCCAGCTCCGTTCGAGCGGCGAGGACCGGCATCGTGGCGCGACCGAATCGAAGGAGGTCTGCGAGCTCGGGGTCCCAGGGTTCGAAGTAGGCGGCAGGCGTGATGTTGTGGTACGAGATCGCCAGTGAACATCGCAGTGCCAGGACGAAACCCAGCCAGGTTGCGTCGCCCATCGAGAGGTGGACGATCATCATCCTGGGTGGCTCCCGCCGCATGTCGCCGCGATAGGCACTCAACGGTCGTACGACATCGATCAGGTCCTGATGGATGTGGAGCGCGTAGATCTCGGACGGGCCGACCGCCCTCAGAAGACGGCGCATCTCGAGCGCCGAGTTGGTGACCGCATCACCCGGGGCCGCAGCGATCAGAGTCTGGTGGATGGCCAGCGGCATCGCTATTTCGTCGCCACCATGAGGTAGTCCTGGGCGCCGAAGAGGAATCGATTGATCTGTCCGAATCGGACGTCGACGGCCGACTCCAGCTGCTGAATCGGATCGTGGTCGTCGCCCGATCCTTTGTCGGCGCTGCGGTGCTCGTCGGTGCACGGCTCGCTCGACCCCATCGGTGGCAGCTGATCGACATCCGGAACGGGGGATCGGAACGAGATGTCGACCGCGATGAACCCCGCTTGTTCGAGAACGAACTGGAGATACTCGTGATGCACAGGAGTGGTGTGTGTGGGATCGCAATAGAACGAGCGTGTGAACACGAATGGTGACGTGGCATTGACCGTCTCGATCGCCAACCTGCCGCCGGCCCGCAACTTGCGGTGCGCGAGAGCGATGGTCTCGACGAGCTCCTGAGCGGTGAGGTGTTCGACAACCTGGATCATGGCCACGCCGCCGAGGGAGTCGTCCGGCTCGGCTTCGAGCGCATCTGTGGCTGACATCTGGACGACGTCGAGGAAGATCGATCTGCAGAAGTCGACGAGCTCGGGGTCGAGCTCGACCCCTCGGGCGACGCCGCCGTTGGCCATCACCAGTTCGACCAATTCCCCCCGGCCACACCCGAGGTCGAGGACGGGCCCGCCGGTCTCCACGAGGAGATGGGCGATGTCGTGGTAGCGCAGCAACAGATCGGAGCGGCTGCCGCGAAAGCGATCGCCGTATTCGATGTTCGAGAATGGGGGCCTGAACTCCTGCAGCCGGATGAATTCGGTGTTCTTCTCGACGTCCTCGCGAAGCGAGTGCAGCTCAGCGCGAGCAGCATCGAACGTGGATTGCAGACGTTCGACCAAGTCAGCGGTTCGTTCGCGATCGACGCGACGGACTCGCTCGAACTCGGCCTCTCGGGCATGTTCGAGTTCGAGCAACGAGCCCGCGGTCGCCTCGACGACGTCTGCAATCTGTTGGATCAGTAGGTCGATCCGATCGGCAAGTTGTTGTGTGTCGCGGCGGACGGATCGGCCGATCACCCGATGGAGGAGCGAGCCACCCGGGATCCTCGACGTCGAAGCGAAACCCGCCAGCCCGGTGCGTAAGGTTCGGAGTTCGCCGATTGACCGTTTAGCCTTTTCCTCTGCTGCTACGGCGGCCACATCTACCGGTGGGGTGAAATGTTGGAGCAGCGACGGTGCGACTCTCGGTTCGTCCTCACGCTCGGTGCGCCGACGGATTCGGTCGAGGAGAAGGTGAATGGCCGCATCGTCGTTGTCGGGCTTCACGGACGGGCACTCTAGTCGTGGGCCGGGAGAGACACCGGGAACCGCCGGCCGAATCGAACTTCGGCAGAAGCGGGCACGATCAGCCGATCGTCCACTTCGGCCGAAACGTGACGATCCCGCCCGATTCGTACGGGCGGCCGCTCATCACGTCGAAGCGGAGCGCCACCTGGAGGTGGTCGTACACGTGTGAACGGTTGAAGTCGGTGATCGATGTGTGCAGGTCGTAGGTGCCAGGCAGGAGCGACACGTCATCGAGTTGGATGTCGGCGTACCCGCTGCTCGACAATCGGTCGGGAATGAGCCCGACATCACGGGTGCACGGTGCGCTGACGGTGCTCCCGCCGAGCAGATCGATCTCCACTCCGATGACCGGCCGAGGAACTCCCACCGCTGACGAATAGTGAAGTCGTATCCGCACCGAGTCGCCAGTGCGGAACCGTTTCACAGGGGTGGTGTTGCCGTTCACGAACAACTCGACCCTGGTGACCTGAGCCTCGCCGGATCCGCGCCGAATGCTGCCGTCGTCACCGCGGCTCCTGTCGCCCAGCATTTGCTCGGTGTACTGCTCCACGAGCTCCGCAGGGTCGCCCTCGCCCGTGACGACGCCGTGGTTGAGCCAGATGGCTCGATCACACATGTCCTTGACCGTGTTCATGGCGTGCGTCACAAGGATGATCGTGCGCCCCTCGTTGCGGAACTCGACGAACTTCTCGAGGCATCGCTGCTGAAAGGTCACATCACCCACAGCGAGGATCTCGTCGATGATCAGCAGTCGCGGATCGACGTTGATCGCGACGGCGAAGGCCAGGCGAACGTACATGCCGGATGAGTAGGTCTTCACCGGCGAGTCGATGAAGCTCTGCAACCCGCTGAACTCGACGATGTCGTCGAATCGAGCGGCGATGTCGCGCCGACTCATGCCGAGGATCGCTGCATTGAGGTACACGTTGTCGCGGCCCGACAGCTCCGGATGGAAGCCAGCACCCAGCTCGAGCAGGGCCGACATCCGCTTGTGCACACGTACCGAGCCGGAGTTCGGCTGCAGGATGCCGGCCATGCACTTCAGCAACGTCGACTTGCCGGAACCGTTGTGACCGATGACGCCGAAGACCTCGCCTTCTTTGACATCGAACGACACGTCCTTCAGTGCGACGAAGTCGTCGAACCGGTTCCGTCCCTTTCCTGCCACGAGCTGCTTCAGCGAGTTCGCCTTCTCGTGATGCAGGCGGAAGGTCTTGCTGAGGTGATCGACTTCGAGTGCGAGCTCAGACACTGGTCACATCTCCTCCGCGAATCGCGGTGACAGGCGGTTGAAGACCCACGCACCGATGAAGAAGGTCGCGAATGACATCACGGTCAACTGCACCACCCGGCCGACCCCCGGCATGCGCAGGTCGTAGACGATGCTGTGGATCGCGGTGATGAAGCTTCCCGTCGGGCCGTAGTTCGCCACCCATCGCAGCGCTCGTACCTCGATCGTCGCAGGGTTGTAGATGATCGGCGTCGCGTAGAACAGGATCTGCGAGAGGATGCCCCACAGGTAGTTGACGTCATGGTAGAAGACGTTCGCTGCGCTCAGGGCCAGCGCGACACCGGTCGTGAAGAGAGCGAGCAACCCGAGCACCATCAGCAACCCGGGGAGCCACGGCAGAACCATGTTGCCCGCGACGAGCAGTACCACGGTGAGTACGCCGAGCTCGATGAGCAGCGTGACGAACTGAGCGACGATCACCGAGAACACCAGATGTTCGTGCGGGAACTGCACTTTCTTGATCAACCCGGCGCCGCCCTGCACCGAACCGATGGCGACGCCGACGCTGATCGAGAAGAAGTTGAACGGGAGCGCGCCCGAGAGGAAGTAGACCGGAAAGTTCTTGAGACCGCTGGGATCGCCGATGGGCGGAGTGGCCTTGAACACGTACAGGAAGATGACGCTGAAGATCGCCATCTGCGTCAGAGGGTTCAGCAGGCTCCAGGCCCAGCCGAGGACTGACTTCTTGTACCTCGTCCGCAGCTCCTTCATCGACAGCAGGTACAAGAGGTTGCGGGACGCGGCCGCGGAACGCAGAGACATGGCGGCGCGAGTGTACCGAAGCGCCCCTCGGCTCCGAGTCGCCGCCGATGGGGCCTTGCCTGCCCCGACGACATCGGGCCGACTATCGTTCGCCGGATGCCTACCGCTCTCATCACCGGAATCACGGGTCAGGACGGACGATTCCTCGCAGATCTGCTCCACGAGAAGGGGTACACGATCTACGGCCTGATGAAGGGCCAGAACAACCCCCGCAAGGAACTGATCCAGCACGAGCACCCGTACGTCGAGATCGTCGACGGCGACCTGTGCGACCTGTCGAGCCTCATCAGCGCCGTGGCGCGGGTGCAACCCGATGAGGTCTACAACCTGGCCGCGATCTCCTTCGTCGCCATGTCGTTCAACCAGGCCGAGCTGACCGCGAACGTCACCGGGACGGGTGTGCTGCGCCTGCTGGAGGCGATCCGCATCGTGGGCGGCGCCGACAACAACCCGATGCGCTTCTACCAGGCCAGCTCGTCGGAGATGTTCGGCAAGGTGCGCCAGACCCCGCAGACCGAGCAGACCCCGTTCTACCCCCGGTCGCCGTATGGCTGCGCGAAGGTGTTCGGGCACGACATCACGGTGAACTACCGCGAGAGCTACGGCATGTTCGCCTGTTCGGGCATCTTGTTCAACCACGAGAGCGAACGTCGTGGGCTCGAGTTCGTCACGCGCAAGATCACGAACGCGGTGGCGCGGATCGCGCTCGGATTGCAGGACGAGCTCGTGCTCGGCAACCTCGATTCCAGGCGCGACTGGGGCTATGCGGGCGACTACGTCAAGGCGATGTGGATGATGCTCCAGCAAGACGAGCCGGACGACTATGTGGTCGCCACCGGTGAGGCCTACGAGGTGCGCGAGTTCGTCGAGCGTGCGTTCGCCGTAGCCGGCATCGACGACTGGCAGCAGTACGTTCGCCTCGACCCGAAGTTCCTCCGCCCTGCCGAGGTCGACCTGCTCGTGGGCGACTCGTCCAAGGCCGAGACCAAGCTCGGGTGGAAGCGCGAGGTGTCGTTCCCGGAACTGGTCGAGCGGATGGTGCGCCACGACTTGGCGGTCGAGACCGCCAAGCTCGATCAGGCGGGTTGATCAGACGGGTTGATCAGACGGGTTGATCAGACTGCGGAGCAAGCAGCGGTGCTGCGGATGCCGCGGGCGTGTTCGTAGTTCTGGAGCAACCACTGGTATGTGCGTTCGATGCCGCTGCGGAGTGGAACGTCGTAGGTCCAGCCCTGTGCGGTGAGTCGGCTCACGTCGAGCAGCTTCCGCGGTGCGCCGTCGGGACGTGACGCATCCCACCGGATCGTCGCATCGGGATGGATCACGTCGATGAGCGTCTGCGCGAGTTCGCGGATCGACACCTCGACGCCGGTCCCGATGTTGATGTGGCCGTCGTCGTCGTAGTGCTCCATCAGGAACATGCATGCGTCGGCGAGGTCGTCGACGTAGAGGAACTCGCGCATCGCAGCACCGGTTCCCCACACCTCGACCTCGTCGCGACCGTCGATCTTGGCTTCGTGCACCTTGCGCATCAGCGCCGGCAGCACGTGTGAGGTCTGCAGGTCGAAGTTGTCCTCGGGCCCGTACAGGTTGGTGGGCATGCCGGAGATGAAGTTGCAGCCGTGCTGCTTGCGGTATGCCTGGCACAACTTGATGCCGGCGATCTTGGCGATCGCGTACGGCTCGTTGGTGGGCTCGAGCAGGCCCGTGAGCAGCGCCTCCTCGGTCATCGGCTGCGGTGCGAGGCGCGGGTAGATGCACGAGCTGCCGAGGTACAGCAGCTTTCGCACGCCGAACAGGTGGCTCGCATGCACCACGGTCGCGTGGATCATCATGTTGTCGTAGATGAAGTCGGCAGGCCGGTTCGCGTTGGCCCAGATGCCTCCGACCGTGCCTGCCACGAGGTACACGTAGTCGGGGCGGTTGGCCCGGAACCAATAGTTCACCGCCGCCTGGTCGCGGAGATCGAGTTGCTCGCGGGTGGCGGTGAGTACGCTGGTGAACCCAGCATCGTGCAGACGACGGACGATCGCGGCGCCGACGAGGCCGTGATGACCAGCGACGTACACCTTGGCGTCGAGGGGAATCGTCGTCTCGGTCACGACGTGGACTCGGGGGCTTCGCCGGTCTGGCTGGTCATCCTGGGAACGATACTGCCAGGGGCGGGAGGGCGATGGTCGGCGCCTCGCGGCCGTCTGCCGGTCATCGAGGCGGGAGCGGCGGCCATGGAAGACGAGGGTAACGGGCTCGGATCGCGTCGATCGCCTCGTCCGTCGCCAGGTTGGTCAGCGCGATCATGGAACCCGCCTGCACCCGGTAGCGGCCGAGGATCTGCGGAACCAGAGCGGCCCGACCACGGGTGTCGGCGAGCCGGAGCCACAGATCCCAGTCCTCCCAGCCGAACACGTGGTCGTCGTCGGCCCGGTAGCCGCCGAGCTCCTCCCATGAGGTGCGTCGCCACATCGACTGTGCGTCGATGTAGTTGGCGGCGCACAGCCGGCCGACGTCCCAGGCCAGTGCGCTGCGGATGTTCCGCTGTGCCCCGAAGTCCTCGAGGATCGAGTACGCCGCGGCCGCGTCGGGCTGTTGGCGCAACGCGCCGGCGAGGCGCGCCAGCGCGGTGGGATACACCGTGTTGTCGGCGTCCATCACCATCACGAACTCGGCTCGCGCCTCGGCGAAGCCGGTGTTGCGCGCCGCCGCCAGTCCTTCGTTGGCATCCTTGCCGAGCAGCACCATCGGCACCTCGGGATGTGCTGCAAGGTATGCCTCGACCACGCTGCGGCTGTGGTCGGTGGCGTGGTCGTCGATCACGATCACCTCGAACGCAACGTCTTCGCTCGCGATGATGCTGTCGAGCGTCTCGACGACGACGTCGGCGTAGTTGTACAGGGTGACCAACACGCTCACCTGAGGCAGCGCTCCAGCGAACGACGGTGTCTCATGTCTCACGACGTGCTGGGTGTCGCCATGTGCGAGCAGGCAGTCCAACTGGTCCAGCCGTCGGAGTGCTGCGTTCTCGGCGATCGCGGCCTTCTTGGCGCGTACCTGCAGCTCGCGCACCGGTCGGAACGGCCCGAGGCGCACCGGCGGGGCGATCTTGCTGGCGCCGAGGCGCCACAGGCCTTTCGTGGGATCGGTCGCGACGTCGTGGGCGTCCAGCCGAGGAAGGACGTCGCGCTCGAGCTCTGCCAACAGGCGGTCCATCTCGGTGCCGAGCGCGAGATCGACCATGACGGCCCGGCGCGCCTCGCTGCTGATGCGCGCGATCCGATCGGGATCTGCGAGGAGTGAGTCGATCGTGCCGGGAATGGCGTCGATGTCGGCCTCGACGAAGTGACGACCGGGTTCGAGCGGCTCGAAGCCCTCAGACGGCTCGGTGACGACGACGCACCCGTTGGCCATCGCCTCGATCATGCGCGCCCATTCGAAGTAGGTCGACGGCCTCGCGCCGGCAGGAAGATCTGCAGACCGATCGCGGTGCACGTTCACGAGCACGCTCGACGATGCGAGCAGCTCGTACTTGGCTCGCCCGAACACGACACCCGGCGTGCTGGGCGTGATCGGGCGGTCGAAGCGAAACACGCGCACTTCGGCTCGTCGCCGCCACAGACGTGGCGCGAGGTCGGCCAGCGCTGCGCCGCGGCGATCGTCGAGGCCGCCCAGGAACAGCACGTCGTTGCGCCGTTCGCCGACGTTCGACCCGTCGAGCGACGCCACGCCACCGAGTCGGAGGTGGCGTGCGTCCACGCCGACACCCCGCAACGCCGCCACCCCTTGCGGGTTGATGTCGACGGCGGCGACCCCCCTGCGGCAGGCATCGACGGAGAGGTGGAACCATGGCGTGCCGGGTTGCTCGGTGCACACGCAGATGCTGGCCGCGGCCGCCCGCTGCAGATCGGCCCTCGGGGCGTCGTAGAGCTCGAAGAACTCGTGTGGTGCGACGACAAGATTGATCGACCCATCGAACGTCGGCAAAGCGTCGTCGACGAGAACGGCCTCGCGTGCCGCACCTCGTGCGGCCTCGACCAACCACGAGGCGATGTCGCGCATGAACCCATTGCCGGTAGATGCGACGAACACCTTTAGGCGCGCGGTCATCTCCGGTAGCGGTGCCGTGATCACGTTGTCCGTCGGCGCAGCAGTCGGATCGCCTTGCGCGGTGCGCGACCGAGCTTGCGGATCGCCCTCGCCGCCGCGCCCGTCTTGTCGGGATGGTGGCGCAGGTCGCGGAGCATCTCGGTCACCAAGGCGTGACGGCTCATCGCTGCGGGAAACGCCTCGGCCAGCGAACGCACCTCGGCCCGGCGGGCGAGCGCGTCGGCGCGGAGCGAGGCGATTTCGCGTTCGGCCAGCTCAACACGTTCGCGCAGTTGAGCGTTCTCGGCGCGGAGTGCGTCCGGATCCTCGGAGTGGCCCTGGAGAAGCGGAGGCATCGTGTCAAGATAGACCGACCATGGGGGACTTCCGAGGATGACGACTGGTGACCAAGCGCCCGTGGTGCTGCTCGTCGTGCCACCCGGAACGGTGTCGCCGGCACCGCTCGCTGCAGCAGTCCAACAGCTGCACCCGGCGTGGCGCGTCGTCGCCGTGTGGGCTGGTGATCCACATCTCCGCCCGCTTCTCGACGACCTGTCATGGTTCGATCCCGACGGCGAGGCGTCCACGCTCCGACAGGTGCAGCTCGCATCGCGTGCACCGGCGGACGCCATCTGGTTGCGCGCACTGGCCGCCGCACGACGAGCGCTCGATGAGGGTGCGCCGTCGGCGGTGATGCTGGTGGCCGGCGCCGTGGCAGCCCTCGGATCGCTCGACGCGCTCGTGCCGCCGGTGGGGGCTGCGGCGGTGTTCGTGCCACGCGCGGCAGGCCCGCTCCCCGACGATGGTCGGGCGCCAGGCGAGGAAGAGTTGGTGAGCGGAGGGTCGTGGTCGCCACACGTCGCCGGCGTGTCGTCGAGCGATCTGATCGCGTGGATGACACGACGACTCGAGACCGGATCGATCGAAGGTTCGATCGGTGCGGTGCTCGATCGAGCCGCTGTGGCCTTTGCGGTGGTTGCATGCCACGATCCGGCGATCGGCGTGGGGGAGTGGCGGTGGGACGTCGAGGCCCCGTCGCTCGTCGATCTCCCCTCGTTCGACCCGGAGCAGTGCTGGGTGCTCGATCCGGGCCGAGGTCATCGCGCCAGGATCGATGTCGCGGGGAACCCTCAGAGGGCAGCGGTCCTCGCCCGGGCGGCGACCCAGCTCGCCGGCGATGTTGCACCGGTGTCCCTGCCCGGCGGTGTAGTCGTCGACGACGTGATCCGCTGGCTGGTGAGCCGCGACGGCGACTGCCCGGCGCCGTGGTCCGCACCTGCAGCCTTTCGTGCCTGGCTCGAGCCCCACTACTGGTCGGCGCTGCACGGTGTTCGGCGCGACCTCGCCGCATCATTCCCGACACCTGGTGGAAGCGACGCCGAGAGGTTCCGAGACTGGTGCCGCCGGGCCTTCGTCGACGACCGCGCCGCCGCAGCGCTGGGGGTCCCAACCGAGCCCGCGCACCTGGATCGCTGGCTGACGGCCGACACGCTCGCCGCCGACGGCATCAACCTGGTCGGGTACCTGACGCGCGAATTGAGCTTGGGTGATGTCGCCCGCCGCATCGGTCGAGGTCTTGCCGATGCCGGTCTGGCCGTCGCCCCGCTCGCGTACCAGCGAACCGCCAGTCCACAGGTCGACGGGTCGATGCCCATCGTCGGGACGATCGCCGCATCGAGTTCGATCGCGGTGGTCAACGCCGATCAGTTCCCGGCGCTCGCGATGGATCATCCCGAACTGTTCGCAGCCGGTACTCATCTCGTCGGGTACTGGTTCTGGGAGCTCGAGCACGTGCCGATGCAGATGCGCGATGCAGCCGGGTTGGTCGACGAGATCTGGGTGGGTTCGCGCTTCGTCGCCGAATCGTTCCGCGCCGTCGTCGACACACCGGTTCGGCACGTTCCGATCCCTGTGCCCGAACCGGTGGTGTCGAACCGCGGGCGGGCGACGTTCCCGGGGCTGACCCAATGTGGGGATCGGTTCGTGTTCGCGGTCGTGTTCGATCACTTCAGCGTGACGGAGCGCAAGAACCCCGTCGGTGCGATCGAGGCCTTCCGCCGCGCGTTCGTCCCGGATGAGGGGCCGGTGCTCCTGATCAAGTCGATGAACGCGGAGAGGCGTTGGCCGCAGCACCAGCAGGTGGTGGCCGCGGTCGGCGACCGACCAGACATCATCGTGTGGGACGAGCATCTCGACCGCCCCGACCACATGGCGCTGATCGGCGCCGTCGATGCCCTCGTGTCGCTCCATCGCAGCGAGGGGCTCGGCCTGCATCTCGCCGAGGCGATGTGGCTCGGCACGCCGGTGATCGCCACCCGCTACTCGGGCAATCTCGATTTCATGGACGACGACTGCTCGGTGCTGATCGACGCGTCGCTCGTAGGGGTGCAGCGGGGTGAGGGTGTGTACCCGGTCGAGGCTCGGTGGGCCGACCCCGATCTCGATCAGGCCGCCGCAGCGATGCGTTCACTGGCCGCCGATCCCTCGCGTTGCGCCGCGCTCGCCGCTGCCGGCAGGGAGAGGATGCGACGACAGCCCACCCTGGCCGACACCGGGGTCCTGATCGCCGGCCTACTCGGCATCCAGGTGGCAAGCTGATCGCCATGAACGCGACGACCGGACTCCGTGGACAGATGGGGTGGGTGCTGCGAGGGCACTCGCGCACTACCGGTGCTCTCGAGATGCTGTCGAACGACCTCCGTGACCTGCAACAGAAGGTGGCCGGGCTGGAAGCGGCGATTCACGACCTGCAGCGCGGCCAGCGTGACGTCGACCGGCGGCAACTCGACGAGTTCGACCGGGTGCGGGCGGCCGTTGCGACCGCGACGGACGATCTGACCGCTCGCGTCGTCGCCACGCAGGAGATGGTTCGGGCACAGATCCGGGCGCACGAGTGAGCGACTCGGTCGAGGAGCGGCTGGCTCGCTGGGCCGACCGCGATGCGGCCGTCGGCCTCGACGCGGAGTTGCACGAGGTGCGCCAGCAGCTCGCCGCTCGCGACGGCACGATTCGTGATTTGACCGTCAGGCTCGAACAGCTGGGCAACCGGATCACCCAGCTCGAGCTCGAACGTGCCGGTCTGCAGCATCAGGTCGTCGCCCTCCAGCGAGCGCCGCTCGGCCGGCGCATCTACCGCACGGCCCGTGCGATCGCCGGTCGATCGGTGCGGCGCCGATGACGGCCGTCACCGTCGTCGTTCCCAGCATCGGCACTCGCGGCACGGTGTTCGGCACCGAGCGGACCTTCGTGGTGGAGTCGGTGAGATCGGTGTTGGCGACCGCAGGCGTCGACATCGACCTCGAGGTGATCGTGGTGGCGGGACGAGAGATGCGGCCGGCGGTGGGCGGGCAGCTGATCGAGCTCG
>JAYUSX010000349.1:0-3538 GCA_043755475.1 Actinomycetota bacterium | reverse complement strand
CGGGCACGATCACGTACGCCGGTGGCGACGTGAGCGCGCTGAAGGGACCGGCACTTCGTGCGTACCGCGCCGAGGTGGCGGTGGTGTTCCAGGACCCGCGTGTCCACGTGAACCCGGTCCGCAGCATCGGAGATTTCATGACCGAGGCGCTGTGCACGAACCACGGCGTGTCGAAGACCGACGCGGCGGCGCGGGCGGTGTCGCTGTTGGCCGAAGTCGGCATCATGGATGGTGCCCGACGTCTGAAACAACATCCCCACGAGCTCTCCGGCGGGTTGCTCCAACGCGTGATGATCGCGAGCGCGCTCCTCACCGAGCCGCGGTTGCTCCTGGCCGATGAGCCCACGACAGCGCTCGATGTGACCACCCAGGCCGATGTCATGGCGATCCTCAATGACCTGCGTCGCGATCGCGCCATGGCAATGCTGTTCATCACCCACGACCTCGAACTCGCCAGCGCAGTGTGCGACCGCACGGCAGTGATGTACGCAGGGCAGCTCGTCGAGCAGCGGGTGTCGTCGAAGCTCCATGACGATCCGTTGCACCCGTACACCGCCGGGTTGGTCGCGGCCCGGCCCCGCATCGATGGCGAGGTGACCCGATTGGCAGCCATCCCCGGACGCCCGCGTTCGGCGTTCGAGGCACCCGCAGGTTGTGCGTTCGCCGATCGTTGCAGCCATGCAGAGGATCTGTGCAGCGCGAGCCGCCCGTCGTTGGATGTGTTGGAGGACGGGCTCGTCCGTTGCCGGCGAGCCGGTGAGCTGCGGGGTCGGCTGCTGGCGGGAGGAGCTCATGGGTGAGCAGGCGTCTCTGCTCCAGGTACGCGGCCTGACGAAGACCTTTGGGTCGATGATGGCCGTCGACAACGTGGCGTTCGATATCGCTCCCGGTGGCTCGCTGGCGATCGTCGGCGAGTCGGGATCGGGCAAGACCACGATCGCAAAGATGATCGTCGGGCTGTTGGCACCAACGGCAGGCTCGATCACCGCGTGCGGTCGCGACCGCTCTCGGCCGGCCTCCGGAGCTGCCGAGCGACGTCGCCGGGGCGCCGAAGTGCAGATCGTGTTCCAGGACCCCTACAGCAGTCTCGATCCGCATCAGAGCGGCGCCTCGGCGATCGACGAAGTGCTGGCACTCCACCGCGGCGGATCGGCTGCCGAGCGGGCGACCAGGGTGGCCGAGCTCGGTGAGCTCGTCGGTCTCGATCCACGCCAACTGCAGGCGCTGCCTCGTGCATTGTCGGGCGGTCAGCGCCAGCGCGTCGCAATCGCGCGCGCCCTCGCCGCGGAGCCACAGCTGCTGATCCTCGATGAGTCGGTGGCCGCGCTCGACGTGTCGATCCAGGCCCAGGTGCTGAACCTCCTCGCCGATATTCGTGAGCGAACCGGCGTGTCGTATCTGTTGATCAGCCACGACCTCGCCGTCGTGCGTCAGATCACCGACGACGTGATCGTGATGCACCGCGGCTTCGTCGTGGAGCGAGGTCGTACCAAAGACGTCCTCGATCGGCCACAGGCGACGTACACGCAGTTGCTCCGTGCGAGCGTGCCGGAGCCGGGATGGCGTCCCCGCCGACGCAGTGAGTGGGTCGCAGCCACCGACGTACCCGACGCCGACGCACCGTGACGGCGATCGATCAGACGGCGATCGATCAGACGGTGATCGATCAGACGGTGATCGTGAGCGCGGCGACGAGCCCGGCCGTGGCGTCGCCCGTGA
This sequence comes from Actinomycetota bacterium, assembly GCA_043755475.1. Classification (GTDB taxonomy): domain Bacteria; phylum Actinomycetota; class Acidimicrobiia; order Acidimicrobiales; family Ilumatobacteraceae; genus VFMC01. Next base: position 1,819 of record JAYUSX010000349.1, on the reverse strand, counting down.
CCGTGGCGAGCTGCTGAGCGGCGGCATCGTCACCGAACACGATGTCGCTCGCCAACGAGACCCGCAGCAGGGACTCGACGCTGGCTTCGTAGCCGGGCGTTGCGTACACCGTCTCGCAGGCGTCGAGAGGGAAGGCGAGCTGGGTCACGCGACGGACGTTCGACGCCGAGGTGGCGTCGGTCAGGCTCGGGTAGACCTCGAAGTGCACGTGGGGCCACCTGCCCGGGTAGCAGCCAGGGAAGATCGAGACGAAGCGCACCAGGCCGTCGGCGTCGGACTCCTGGACGCCCCGGAGATAGGTCTCGCCTTCGACGCCCTCGGAGTACATGGAGTAGCGGCCGAGCCTGTCGCAGTGCCAGGCGTACACCGCTGCACCTGCCAACGGCGTGCAGCCGTCGCGGTCGACCAGCAGCAGTTCGATGGTGGTGGCGATGCCGTCGGCGACGCCGGTGCCCGCGCCGAGACTCGTCGTGATGTCGCTGCGAACGACGCCCGCCTCCGACAACACATCGGGACCGTTGGAGCCATCGCCGGGGAACGGACCCGATGTCTCCTCCGGAACGAGTTCGCACTCACTCGACGGCGCAGCGTCGGTGGTGGGAGTGACCGGGTTGGCCGGTGGCGTGGCGAGCGTCTCCGACGGCAATGTGCCGGGGGTGGTGGTCACTGCGTCGATGGTGCCGACCGTCGTCGGCGCGTCGACCTTGGTGGGCAGGGTGGTGACCTCGTCGTCGGAACATGCGCCGAGCACCAGTGCGCCGGTGGCGCCGGCGAGCATGGTCAGTACCCGGCGGCGACCGACGAGCGCGGCAAGGTCGATCGTCAGACCACCGTCGACCAACCCATCGTGCTGGTGTGTGCCGAGTCCGTGCCTGCCGTCGCCGTGGTCGCCCATCGCGTCAGGCTACGCGCGGCCGAGTCGTGTCAGACCGGCAGGTTGCCGGTCGCCGTGCGCGTGGTGCCGTGGTCGGTGAACGCCTTGATCGTGTTCTCGGCGATGCGCATCTGGTGGATCTCGTCGGCCCCGTCGGCGAAGCGTGCCCAGCGGGCATGTTGGAACATGTTCGCCAGCGGGGTATCGGTGGAGTAGCCGAGCGCGCCGTGCACCTGGATCGCTCGGTCGATGATCCGGTTGAGGCTGTTGGCGACGAAGTGCTTGGCCATGCTGACCTCGGTGCGGAAGTCCTCGCCGCGGTCGATCTTGTAGGCCGCGTGCAGCACCATCAGCTTGCACTGGTACAGCTCCATCGCCGAGTCGGCGATCAGCCATTGCACCCCTTGCTTCTCGGCCAGGAGGCTGCCGTGGCTGAAGCGCTCGAGGGAGCGGCCGACCATGAGATCGAGCGCTGTCTCGGCCTGGGCGATCCAGCGCATGCAATGCGCCAGACGCGCGGGTCCCAGTCGGTACTGGCCCAACCGGTGGCCGTTGCCGCGCCCGCCCAGGATCTGCGAGTCGTGCACGCGCAGGTCGGAGATCACGATCTCGCTGTGGCCGCCGGGGCCGTGCATCGTCTCGATCTCCCGGACGTTGTTCCAGCCCTCGGTGGGCAGGTCGACGATGAACGCGGTGTTGCCGCCTCGGGAGCCCTCCGGCACGTCGAGTTCGGTCTTTGCGATGAGGATCGCGAACCTCGCGCGGTTCGCGCCGGAGATGAACCACTTGCGGCCGTTGATCACCCACTCGTCGCCGTCCTTGATCGCGTGAGTCCTGATCAGCGTTGGATCGGAGCCGGCGACCTCGGGCTCGGTCATCGCGAAGCACGACGAGGTGACACCGTCGCACAGCGGCTTCAGATACTTCTGCTTCTGGTCGTCGGTG
>JAYUSX010000348.1:0-3539 GCA_043755475.1 Actinomycetota bacterium | reverse complement strand
CGCCCACGCCGACGGCCTCGACCAGCAGTGTCGGGGTTCCGGTCCACCACGGGGCACCGGCCAGCGTGCTGGTGGTTCGCCAACCCAGGTAGACGAGGCCGAACAACACCGCCAGCACGGCGGTCGCCCTGCCGAAGATCGTGTCGCCTGTCCTCATCCAACTGCCGCCTGTGACGCCCTCGGGTGCACCCGCCCACCGGGTACCTCAAGGATTCGGCACTCCCAGCGCGTGACTTGAGCGGTTGTTGCCGCTGTCCGGAGGCGATGGGGGCGACGACGGCCCCGAAGATGAGGCCGAAGATCAGGCGAAGGTCAGGCCGAAGAGGGTGCCTCCTGCCAGGACCTGCAGGGGGACGGTGCGTCTCCGCCGCTAACCTGCCGAACTCGTGGGTACCGCAAAGCGTGAACGTCAGAAGGCCAACCGTCAGGCTCGTCTCGAGCAACTGGCCAAGGAAGCTCGACACGAGAAGACCAAGAAGCGCGGTCTCACGATCAGCGTGGTCGTCGTCGGCGGCCTCGTGCTGCTGTTCGGCCTGGCCCGGCTCTTCGGGAGCGACGACGAGGTCACCGCCACCACGACGACGGTTGCCGCCACCATCGTGCCCACCGATACCGCCGATCTGCCCACCGATACCGCCGATCTGCCCAGCACGACAGCGGCGACGACGACCACGCTCGCCTTTGCCTACGGTGACACGCCGTGCCCCGAGGCCGACGGTTCGAGCAAGCTCCCCGACTCCTTCGACGGTCCGCCCGCCGAATGCATCGACCCCACCAAGACCTACACGGCCGAGGTGACCACCAACAAGGGCTCGTTCACCATCGAACTGAACACCGAGGGCGCCCCCGGCAACGTGAACAACTTCGTCACGCTCGCCCGCTACGGCTACTACGACGGCACCGTTTGCCACCGCATCATCGCCGACTTCGTCGTGCAGTGCGGCAGGCCGGACGACGACGACGTCGAGGCCGCCGAGTCTGCTCCGGGCTACACCGTCGTCGACGAGTTGCCTGGCTCGGGCGAGTACGCCGAAGGCGTCATCGCGATGGCGAACACGGGCTCCCCGAACACCGGAGGCGGCCAGTGGTTCGTCATCAGCGGCGACGGCGGAGCAGCGCTGCCGCCGCAGTACACCGTGCTCGGCAACGTGACCAAGGGCCTCACCACCACCGTGCAGGCGCTCGAGAACCTCGCCGACCCCACGGCCGAGAACGGCGTCCCGCCGCTGGCGCCGGTGACGATCACCTCCGTCACCATCACCGAGAGCTAGGCAGCCAGCTCCCTCGGCTCAGCCGGCTCAGCCGGCTCAGCCAGCGCGGTTGCTCACGGCAGGTCGCCGTGCAGATCGACGTCGCCCACGGTTTCCCAGGTCCCGTTTTCCCCGATCCCGTCACGGCGGACGAGCGCAGCGCCGGTAGGCATGCAGGCAACCGGGGTGTTGGCCATGGCGAGCGTGCGGTGCAGGCGCTCGGCCGACCACTGCTCGAGCCCGGTGACGACGGCCATGCCCGTCAGCAGACCGAGGCCCAGTGTGAAGGCGCCACCACGAGGATCGACCATCGGGTCGCACAGGCCGGACGCACTCGGGCCCACACCCACCACGAGGCCACCAGCGGCGAGCACCTCGACGATCGCCGCCCAGACGAGGGTGTCTTTCAGGACGGAGCGAAGGTGCAGCGGTTGATCGCCCACCAGGTACACGGCCCGCGCCGACCGAACGGTGTCGGCCATGGCCGGCTCCATTGCATCACCGCGTCGCATCACCATCAGCGCATCGACATCGAGCCCGTGCACCGGGAGGCGCTGCGACCACGCCAGCGCGCTCGTGACGAGCCGATCCGGGTGTTCGAACGCGTCGGCGGTGGGCAGCACCACCACCCGTCCGCCCGTCGGGCCGAGCACCTGGGTGAGCAACCGCGCGTCGAGGTCGTCGTTGGCGGTGAAGGGTCCGCCTCCCTGCAATGCGATGATGCCGCTCATGCCGTGAGCGTACGCGGTGGCGCCCGTCCGGCCAGGACGTTCAGGCCAGGACGTTCAGGCCAGGACGTTCAGGCAGGGCATTCAGGCAAGAGGTTCAGGCAGGACGGTCGGGCAGGACGATCGAGGGGATCGATCGATGCGAGCCGCGCCGACTCAGGGACCGGTGAGCAACGATGCGGCCAACGACTCGATCGAGGCCGCACTCACGCCGATCGAGCGCACATAGGCCTCGATCGAACCGTGTGAGGCCTCGATCTCGTCGAGCACCTCGCCCATCGACTCCGGGAGCGCGGCGAGGAACATCGAGGGCGTCTCGGCCATCTTGGCCGCCATCTCGGGATACTCCCTGAGGGTCCAGGCTCGCATCCGTTCCATGCCATCGGCCGTGAGGGCGTAGTCGGCCAGCACCACCGAGCGAGGCACGCCGAGCGCGCTCAGCAGCAGCGCGGAGAGCACGCCCGTGCGGTCTTTGCCCGCCGCGCAGTGGAACACCGCAGGGAGCGCTCCCGGCGCCGCCAGATCGGTGATCGCCTGCCCCATCACCCGCGAGCCGACGCGCAACATGTCGCGGTACGCCCAGGTGAGGAACTCGTGGGCGCTCTTGTGGACGTGGTCCTCCAACGCCCAGGTGGCGTCGATGACCGGGTGATGCGTGAACGTCACCTCGATCGTCTGGTGTGGGAACGTGCCGCGCTCGATGAGCTCGTCGTGGGTGCGGAGGTCGATCACCGTGTTGAGACCGAGGTCGCGCACCACCTCGATGTCGGTCGCGGTCAGTCGGTAGAGCCCATCGGCTCGATACAGCTGCCGCCAACGCGTGACGAGACCGTCGCGCGCCGGATACCCGCCGAGATCGCGGAAGTTGTGGACGGCATCGAGCTGGACGAGGCGCCTGGGGTCGACGAGGGGATCGACAAGTCCGGATTCCATGGCCGGAACCGTACAGAGGTCTTCGTCTGCAACCACCTGGCCGGCCGGCTCACCCGGAGGTCGCGGGGGTGATCTCCGCCACGCCCCGCCCGCACAGTGACCACTCGCTCACACCGACGGACGCCGATGGCGACGGCCGATCACTCGAGACCGAGCGGACCGTCCTCGAAGTGCTCGAGTTGGGTGAGCGCGTGTCTCCACACCTCCGGCAGCGCTGGTTCCACATGGGGACCGTTGCGGGCGATCACCCGGTCGCGAGTGATGCCGTGCTCGCGCCAGGTCGTTCCACCCTCGGCCAGGTTCAGCAGCATCGGCGCCATCCGATCGATCGCCATCACATAGCGGGCCTCGGCGGTGTCGCCGCGTTCGTACTCGTCCCACAGCTCGCGCAGGTACGCGCCCGCAGCCTGCGGCAGGAGACCGAAGATCCGGTCTGCGGCCGCCTGTTCGCGGGCCTGCTTGGACTCCAGCTCGGCGCCCTGGTCGTAGGCGAAGGTGTCGCCGGCGTCGATCTCGACGATGTCGTGGGTGAGCGCCATCGCGACGGCACGACCGACGTCGACGGCTTCGGTGGCCTGACCGGCGAACACGAGCGCCGCCATGCCGAGATGCCAGGAGTGCTCTGCAG
>JAYUSX010000347.1:0-8914 GCA_043755475.1 Actinomycetota bacterium | reverse complement strand
GTCGCATTGTCACACGCATTGTCACGCCTTCCGATCAACAGGACGCACGGGGGCGTCCGAGTCATCGGGAGGACCGAACAGTGACACCCATCGAACAGCTCGAGCAGATCATCCCGGCGCTTTCGGAAGTGGTCGACCGAATCTGGGCCGGCCAGCTGGAAGCACCGACGGCCTGTGCGGAGTTCAACGTGCACGATGTGATCGATCACATGATCGTCGGCGGAGGCACCTTTGCCCCGCTCTTCCGGGGCGAGACACCGTCGGAGGTGACGGCGCCATTCGTCTATGGCTGGGTCCCTGCGTCTGTTTTCACCGAGACGATGAACGACCTGCTGGCTGCCGTGAAGTCGCCCGGGGCTCTCGACAGGGTGATCCCCAGTCCGTTCGGCGAGGTCTCCGGCGACACCTTCGCCCGGTTCGTGGCGTTCGACGGGCTGATCCACGGCTGGGATCTCGCGCAGGCCACCGGTCAGGTGTGGGCGCCGCTGACAGAGGTGGTCGAGTCGGTCGAGGCCTTCGCTCGGGTGGCGATCACCCCGGCGATGCGTGACGGCCAGACGTTCAAAGAAGCCGAGACGGCACCTGTCGACGCCGGTCCGCTCGAGCGCCTGGTCGCCTTCAGCGGCCGCGCCGTCTGACCACGATCATCCGATCGCCAACCACCAACCAACCAACCAACCAACAATCAAAGGACACATCATGCGCATCTCCAAGGAACAGATTCCCGTGAAGCTCGACGTACCGGGCGCGACGGCTCGCCAGCTGTCCGATTTCGGAACTGCATCGGGCGTGATGGGTGCCGAGTACTTCAGCCTCGGCGCCGGCACCGATATCGCACCGCTCCTGGAGGGCCTCGAGGGCGACCTCTGTCAGGCTCCTCACTGGGGGTATCTGATCTCGGGTGATCTCGTGGTCACCTACGCCGACGGCTCGGCGGATCGTTGTGCCGGAGGTGACGTCTTCCACTGGCCGGCAGGCCACACGGTCCGGGTGGAGCACGACGCCGAGGTGGTCCTGTTCAGCCCACAGCACGAGCACCTCGAGGTGATGGCGCACATGGCCCGCAAGCTCGGCGTCGCTTGAGCACGACCTTCCAGAGTTCGATCCGACGCTTGTCGCTGGATGACCGGAAGGAGCGTCATCAGATCACCAGCGTCGAAGTGACACGTGATGTTCGCGTTTGTTAACCACAGTGGGCTCTCCAACCGGCACCTGTGGAATGGTTGGGCACATGAAACCCGAACGAGTTCTGAAGGGCACCTTCCTGGTCGCAGCCTTCGCCAGCTTCCTGCTGAGTGTCATCATCTACTTCCAAGCCGGCGACGATATGAACGGACGGCTCAACGGCATCTATGTTGGGATCTGGGTGCCATCGATCCTCGCCCTCGGTGCGTTCGTGCTCGCTCACAGGCAGCCGCCGCGATGACCGAGACGGGCGTCTTCATCGCAGGATCCATCGTGACCTTCGTGGTGTTCACCGGCGGGTTCATCTACGGAATGCTGAGTTTCGGACGTTGGGCCGACCGCGACGAGGCGACCCAACCGAAGAAGGTGTGACAACTCGGCCGACGTGTTCGCCCTACGTGCGTGAGGGACGAGCCATGCGGCCGAGTGCCATCGTGAACAGGCGCTGGCCGATCCATGCGGCGACCGGTGCCAGCAATCGAGGGAGATAGGGGACGGTCACGACCTCGCGCCATTGCACGACCGCCGAACCGGGTGTGATCGCCGCCGATACGGCGAACTCCGCTTCGCCGACGAGTACCGGACCGAGCTTGGCGATTCGAGCCCGCCGGCCGGACTCGTCGTCGATTCGTTCGATGAGTTGCATGCGGTCCTCGAGCGCCAGCCGCCCGATGCCAGACCATGCCGTGAAGCGATCGGGGTCGGCCGCGTCGATCTCGACACGGGTGAGCGGGATCCACTCGCCGTGACTCCGCCAGTCCGTGAGGCGTTGCCACGCGAGCTCCGGCGTCATCGGCACGATTCGGCTCAGATCGAAGGCAACGGTCGTCGTCATGGCAAGAGGAACCTCCGACGATCGCTCGGCATTCCGGTGCTCACCATCGCTGCGCCTTGACGGTCGCAGGCATCGACGGTTAGCAATGCACGGTGATCCGCGCTGTGCGAGACAAGATCGTTGGCTCGACGACGTCACTGTTCTCCCACGGCCCGAAAGCGCTCGAACACACGCTCGAGTACGTGGGCGACCCAGGACTGCTCGGGCCGAACTCGGTGTCGTGGCGCGTGATCGGAGACGCAGCGGCATTCGTCGGAGGGATCCGGGCACTGCTCGTGCAGACGGCACATCCGGAGGTGGTGGCCGGGGTTGAACAGCACTCGAGGTACCGGGACGACCCGCTCGGCCGGCTCAACCGCACGTCGGTGTACGTCACCGAGACTACCTACGGAGCGCTCCCCGAAGTCGAAGCCGCTGTCTCGGCAGTCCGCATGGCGCACCGGCCGGTGACGGGGCGCTCGGAACGAGGCAAGGCGTACAGCGCCGGGAACCCTGCGATGGCTGCATGGGTGCACAACGTCCTGACCGACTCATTCCTCGTCGCGTTCCAGACCTTCGGGCCTCAGCCGCTGACGACCGACGAAGCCGATCGATTCGTCCAGGAGCAGATGCGCATCGGTGCGTTGCTCGACGCGTCACCGCTGCCGTCGTCGGCTGACGAGTTGTCGCGATGGGTTTCAGAGCATCCGGCGCTCGCCGGCTGCGAGGCACAGCGGCATGCGGTCGAATTCCTCCGTCACCCGCCGCTGCCGTTCGGAGTGCAGCTCGGCTACCGGCCGCTGTTCCGTGCCGCCGTCGCCACTCTTCCCGAGTCGATCAGTGGCGTCATCGGGGTGACGCCGAAGCCGGGGAGCGCCCGTGTCGGCAGAGCCGTCGTGAACGCCCTGCGCTGGTCGCTCGGCTCGTCGCCGTCCTGGCACCTGGCGCTCGTTCGAGCTGGCGCCCCGATTCCGCCAGGCCTGTTCCGTCAACCGTTGCCGGCCGGTGCCAGAGGAATGCACGACAACCTGCCGGCTGCCGATCGATGAGCGGTCGTCGCATGCGGGGTCAGACGCGCTGCGCCTGTGCAATCAGCTCCACAACGGGCTGATCATCGTCATCTCACGTGGACACGACGTCGATGACGATGAGTGCTGCGATGATTCCTCTGATGCTCCATCCCGCAGTGCGAATCCAGTTCGTTCGCACCAGACGACGCACGCGCCCCGATTCGTAGCCGGAGGAGAGCGCCGTGTGCTGAGGTACCTGCAGCAGCACCGTGCTGGCATGGACCACTCCGAGAACAGCAAGGCCGATCAGCGGCCAGAAGCGACCGACAGCCGGCGGCGGAACCAGCGCGAGCCACACGGCAGTGATCCCCTCTGCCGCCATCAGCGGACCGACGACGAGCGATGTGCGTTGCTGATGACTCTTCTCGTACTCCGTGAAGCCGTCGGCACCGACGGCCGCGAACAACGGGTAGTGCACCAGTTGTACGAACCAGATCAGACCCACCATCGCCGCGGTGGCAGCGAGGTGAATCGTCACGACGACCGACTCGGAGACGCTCAACGATGACCAGCTAGGTTCTGCACCATCGCAGCCAACCGAGAGCGCGCCAGAATCATTCCTCGGAGCGGCCAGCAGCCGTGCACGTCGAGAACGTCGATTCCGACGGTGTGGGTGTTCGGCGATCAATTGGATCGTCACCGTGGTGCCCTTGCCGGTCGGTCGCCGGGCGAATGTCGAGTGCTGCTCGTCGAGAGCGACAAGCTGGTCACCTCACGGAGGTGGCATCGTCAGCGCTTGCACCTCGTGTTGTCTGCGCTGGCGCACTTTGCAGCGGAGCTGCGCGCCGAGGGGTTCGAGGTCGACTATCGCCGCTCGAGCACGCTGGGACAGGGCCTTCGCGAGCACCTCGCCGAGTTCGGCGCCCAACGTGTCGTCGCGATGGAGCCGACGAGTTGGGATGCGCACGTCGTGCTCGAGCGGCTCGGTGTGGAACTGGTGCGCAACGACTCGTTCCTCTGTCACTACGACGACTTCGCCGGTTGGGCCGCCGGGCGGAAGCGGCTGACGATGGAGGACTTCTATCGGTGGCAGCGGCAGCGACTCGGTGTGCTGATGGACGCCGGTGCCACTGGTCCCGAGCCCGTCGGTGGCCGGTGGAACTTCGACACCGACAACCGCGAACCGCCACCTCGCGACGGCCGTGCGTGGCCCGCGATCGTGCGCTTCGAGCCGGATGCCATCGACCGAGAGGTTCGAGATCGTCTGCCCTCCACCACCTTCGGCGCCGACCCCGACGGCACCTGGCCGGTCACTCGAGCACAAGCGCTGATCCGGCTGCAGGAGTTCGTCGATCACGGTCTGGCATCGTTCGGGCCACACGAAGACGCGATGCTCGCAGGGGAGTGGAAGCTCGCCCACTCGGTGCTCTCATCGTCGATGAACATCGGTCTGCTGCACCCGAGTGAGGTCGTCGAGGCCGCCGAGGGTGCCTATCGACGGGGTGCGGCCCCGTTGAGTTCGGTCGAGGGCTTCGTGCGGCAGGTCATCGGCTGGCGCGAATACGTGTGGGGCGTCTACTGGTTGTGGATGCCCGACTACCGGGTGAGCAACGCGCTCGGCGCCACGCGCCCGGTCCCGCCGGCATTCACCGGTCAGGCTGCCACGGAGATGGCCTGCGTCGCCAGTGTGGTTGCACACCTCGACGACCACGGGTACGCGCATCACATCGAGCGGCTGATGGTGCTCGGCAATCTGGCCCTCACCGCCGGGGTCGACCCGAGCGCGATGACCGCGTGGATGCGGGAGAGCTTCGTCGACGGCGCCGAGTGGGTGATGCTGCCCAACGTGGTCGGGATGGCCCTGTACGCCGACGGCGGCATGATGGCCACCAAGCCCTACGCCTCTGGCGGCGCCTACATCAACAAGATGAGCGACTCGTGTCGATCGTGTCGGTTCGATCCGAAGCAGCGAGTGGGCCCCGACGCCTGCCCGTACACCACGCTGTACTGGGACTTCCTCGCCCGCAACGCCGACTCGCTCTCGACGAACCACCGCATGGCGCGCCCGCTTGCGGCGATGCGCATGCTGAGCGATCTGCCCGCGGTGCGCAACCGTGCGATCGAGATCTTGGAACGCCTCGACAACGGAGAGCTCTGACGTCGCTCACCACCAGTGCGACAGCGACGACACGCCGGCGAGAGCGAACGACGCGACGACGATGATCGCTGTCCAGCGCACGGTTCGGCTGCGCCGGATCGGTTCGACCATCGAGTCCTCGTCGAAGTCGAACTCGAAGTCATCCGGTTCCCTGACCATGTCGGAATCGTACGAGGCGAACGACCTCCACGGCGGGTGTCAGCCTGCGCTCGAGCGGTTCCTGCGTTGCTCTGGTCGCTGGTTCGCACACCGTCGGGGACGGTGATGGAACTGTGTCACCCGCAATGGCGAGGACCGAACCTGGCGGTGCCGGGCACACGCTGGACGAGGGCGGCACGGGCCCCTGAAGAACGCGAGCATGTTGGACATCGCCCCTGCCAGACATCGATCCGGACAACCTGTGACATGCTTCAGGAGTGACCGAACTGCCGCGTGGATCCGTCACCTTCTTGTTCACCGACATCGAGGGTTCGACGCGCCGCTGGGAGGCTGACCCGGAGGTCATGAACGCTGCGCTCGTCAGTCACGACGACGTGCTCCGCGGTGCAGTCGAGTCGCATGGCGGAGTGGTCTTCAAGCACATGGGTGACGGCATGATCGCGGTGTTCGCCGGGCCGCAGGCGGCTGTCGCTGCGGCGATCGATGCGCAGCGCCGGCTCGAGTTGCCGGTGCGCATGGGCATCGCGTCCGGAGTGGCCGAGCTCCGCAACGGCGACTACTTCGGGTTGCCGCTCAATCGGGCGTCCCGAGTGATGGCAGCCGGTCACGGCGGCCAGATCCTCGTGACCGGTTCGGTGGCGGCATCGGTTCCGGGCGTCGAGTTCCTCGATCTGGGGACACACCAACTTCGTGACGTCCCCGAACCGATGCGGCTCCATCAGGTGTGCGCGGATGGCCTCGGGTCGGTCTTCCCACCACTCAAGACGCAGGGCACCCCCGGCAACCTCGTCCTCCAGCAGAGCAGCTTCATCGGCCGCGAGGCCGAGCTGGCCGAACTCACCGACCGAATGCGGACTCACCGGCTCGTCACGCTGACGGGCGCCGGGGGGGTGGGCAAGACGCGCCTCGCCTTGGCGACGGCCGGCGCGCTCGTCGAGGAGTTCATCGACGGCGTCTGGTTGGTCGAACTCGCACCGGTGCACGATGCGGCAGCCGTGCCCGATCTGGTGGCCGGTACCCTCGGGATCACCCCGCGACCTGACGTCTGCGTGATCGACTCGATCACGCAGGTGGTCACGGCGAAGCGGATGTTGATCGTGCTCGACAACTGCGAGCACGTGCTCGATGCGGCCGCTGCCGTCGCGACGGCGCTGCTCACCCGATGCGAGGACGTGCGGATCATCGCGACCTCGCGGGAAGGACTGCGGGTCACGGCCGAACAGTTGTGGCCCGTGCCCCCACTACGGATGGACGGTGGGTCCGAGTCGGAGGCCGTGCGGCTGTTCATCGAACGCGCCCGAGCGGTCCAGCCGGCGTTTCACATGAACGGTGATGCCCATCTCGAGGACGTCCAAGCGATCTGCTCCGGCCTCGACGGGCTCGCCCTCGCGATCGAGCTCGCTGCCGCGCGGATGGTCTCGATGACGCCGTACGACGTGCGTCGTCGGCTCGGCGATCGCTTCCGTCTCCTTGCCGGCGCCGGTCGAGGTATGGAACACCACCAGACGCTGCGCAGCGCAGTCAGCTGGTCGTACGACCTGTTGGACGACGACGAACGCCAATTGCTGAACCGCTGCTCCGTGTTCGCCGACGGGTTCGACGCCGAAGCCGCAACCCAGGTGTGCGGCGATGGATACTGGGACGAGTACCAGGTGCTCGATCTGCTGCATTCGTTGGTTCGGAAGTCGCTGTTGACGACCGAACGGCTGGCGGGGAGCGCCAGGTACGGCTGTCTGGAGACCATCCGCCAGTTCGCCCGGGAGCAGCTCGCTGCATCGGATGCACTGGAGACCATGCAGCGTCGGCACGCGAAGTACTTCGCCGACCGGGTGACCGCGGCGTGGGAGACCTTCAACTCACCGCAGCAGCGCGCCGCGCTCGACTTCGTCGACAGCGACCTCGCCAACCTGCGCGCGGCCTACCTGTGGACAAGGAATCATGACGAACTCGAGTGGGCCGTCGCGATCGCGGCGCACGCAGCCACGATCGGCATCATCCTGCAGTGCTTCGAGCCGGCGGCCTGGGCCGAGGAACTGGTGGTCGAGGCCGAGGCGGCCGGTGTTCGGCAGCTGCCGCGTCTGTTGACCGGCGCCAGCGTCTGTGGGTTGATGGGTCGCCCGATCGAAGGCATCGAGTATGCCCAGCGTGCGCTCAGCCTCGAGGCCGATCCGCGTTACGACCCCTTCCAACCTGGATGGGCCAACTTCCTCGAGCTCGTCGGATACCGCTACGCGGGACCGATCGAGCGTTGGGTCGAGATCTGCACCGAGTTGTCGACACGCGACGGGATGCTCGGCGTGGTGGGTCTCTCCGGATCGATGGCAGTGCTCCCCGGCATTGGCAGGGCCGAGGAGGCGAGAGGGCTGGCCGATCGTGCGATTGCTGCTGCTGATGCGCTCGCAATCCCATGGTGGATCGCATACGCCGCCGGTGGTCGAGGACGGGCGTACGTCGATGTCGACGTCGTCGAGGCGCGAGCGTGGATGGAGCGGTCGTTGGCGTACTCGCGAGAGCATCGGATCGTGTATCAGGAGCGGGTGATGAAGCGCGATCTGGGCAGCTTGGAGGCTGCGCTCGGCCACCCCATCGACGCCTTGACGTTGTTCGACAGCTCGCTCGCCTTCTACCACCGAGCCGGGAACCATGGCAGCGCGGCGACCGCGCTGGCAGACGTGGCCGTGGTGCTCGAAGGGATCGGCCAGGCCGTGGCCGCGGCGACCGTGTACGGCTCGAGCGTGCCGTTGGGCACGAGCATGGTGTCGCGACTGTCGGAGGTGCTCGAACGCTTGCAGACGGCCCTCGGCGACCAGGGATTCGAGCGGTGCGTCGCGACGGGCGCTTCGATGGATTTCGACGCGGCAATCGCGTACGCCCGCGCCGAGATCGCGCGCGCAGGTGCGGCGCTCAGATCACCGAGCTGACCGTGTCGGAGCTCGCCTTGAGCCGGTGAACCGGGCACTCGTCGACCGGAACGGCCAGCCCGCTGGCTGTCATGCGGTGACGGTACGACTCCTCGTAGATGGCCACGCGCGCCGCGAACACCGGATCGTCCGACGGGCCGATGCCGTCGATCAGTCGGCCTGGGTTGAAGCTGAGCTGCTCGCACTCGGTGTCGGGCTTGTCGACCATTCGCTGCAGGGTGATCGTGCCGAGCAGGATTCGCTGACGGTTCATCGGCCACGCGGTCGTCGGGTCCGTTGTGTCGTCCCACGGGTCGGCCACCTGAACGCGCAGGTTGAAGCGGCAGGGTCCCCGCGCGAGCCGCTCGGCGAGTTCGTTGGTGAGGTAGCGCTCGGGCAGCGTCTCTCCGTAGGCATTGATCGTCGGTTGCTTCAGCGCCGCACCGATGAGGGAGTGAGCCGGCTCGCCGGGACCCTTTGCGTGCACCCCGTCGGCGGGTTCGAGAAGGAAGCGCACCATGCGCACCCGGCCCTTGGGGTCCTCCATCGCGAACGCATGCACAGCGTGGTACATGGTGCGGGCGTAGCTGTCGGGCACACGGAGCATCGAGCTCTCCACGGCGAACCCCTGCGCGGGCCGAGAGCCGTTGGCGAACGCGAACCCCCCCACGGCACCGGACTCGGTGAC
>JAYUSX010000346.1:0-3563 GCA_043755475.1 Actinomycetota bacterium | reverse complement strand
CCTCTGCGTACTGCTTCTCCCACTTGTGCCCCATCACGACGGGATCGGTCGTGTCGGGGAGGACTTGCTCGAAGAAGTCGATGTAACTCGGATGGTGCACCGGGTGGAAGTCGCGGTAGGTGGGGTGGGTCATGATGATGACACCACCTTGACGCACCAAGGGCTTGTTGCGGTACATGTTGAACAGGTACCCGAGACCCATGCACATCACCAGGATCGGGTTCATCACGCCATCGGGGTTGTACGGGCACACGAACGGGATGCCCATCGTGAGGATGTCGGTCTGTCCCTCGACCGGCACGAGTTGTTGCCGGTACACGTGCTCGAGTGTCAGCGCGTGCACGGCCTCGGTCTCACCGGCCTGCACGCTCGTCATCTGATGCGGCGCCTCGATGTTGTGGAAGATCTTGCGGGCGATGCGCAACGGTGTTCGGTTCAACGACTTGGTGGTCGCGAGGTATGTGGCGCGATCAGCGCCGGTCCACTCCCACTCTCGTTTGTTGATGAACCCGAACGGCTTGGGGAACATGTCGGTGTTGAGTGTGGTCTCGATCTGGAACAGCTTCGGACCGTTCTGCTGCAACACCTGTCCCATGCGCCAGATGCTCGTGTGCAAGGCGCTGTGCTTGCGATGCCCCGAGAGGCTGCGGGTGTTCTGCAACGTCTCGCCGTTGTGGTGATGGCTGAGGCACCGATAGCTCGCGAGGCCGGTGCAGATGCTCTTCCATCCGCCATCCATCGGAACCGAGTTGATGTTGACGTAGACCACGAGGTCGCTCTCGGCGGCGCGTTTGTTGATCTCCAACACCTCGCCGTGGTCGGTGGTGCCGAGGATGGCGAGGTTGTCGTGATCCTCGGCATCGTGCTGATACAGCATGCCCCGGGGGTGGAACGCGTCGTAGATACGATCGCCGAGCGCGTGGCGCATCTCGTACTCGTGCATCCGTCGGTGCAGACCGAGCGCAGCGATGATGTGCACGTCGTCGACGCCGGCAGCAGCGGCCATGTCGAGCACGGCTTCGATCACGCGCTGGCGGATGTCGGGACGTTGCATCTTCGGCAGCGGCAGGCTCACGTCGTCGAAGCAGATCGTGAGCCGCATGCCGGGGAACAGCAGCGCCGGCAAGGGGTCCTGGTCGATCGGGTTCAGCAGGGCGTGCGCAATGGCGCCGTCGATGTCGTCGATCGCCTTCAGCGGCTCGGGTGGATAGATCACCCGACTCCGGCCGGCCGGCAGCTTCTCGAGGCTGAAGTTCTCGCCTCGCCAGAACAGCACCGACGGGGTGGAGCGGTCGACCTCGAGGACGAATCCGGGACGAGGCATCAGGCACTCTCTTTCTTGGACACGGGAGTCCTGGACGCAGAGGTGGGGGAAGGGCGCAGGTCGAAGGCGATCTTCACGGCGCCGCGACGACCTGCAGCGGCCGCGTGGGCGATCGCATCGTCGTGGTCGTCGAGGCGATAGGTGGCCGACAGGAGTCGCTCGAAGCCGAGTTCCTGGGCGGTCTCGATGGCGAGATCGAACGTGCGTCGGCGAACACCGTCGGGCATCGTCTCGGTGCCGTAGGTGTACGCACCGACGAGTTGCGTCTCGCGGTGCCACAGGCCGGTCAGGTCGACGCTCACCTGGGCGGGCATGCCCATCAGCACGACGCGACCGCGGGGACGGGTCATGCGCAGGCAGTCGGCGATGGAGTCGCTCGTGCCCACGGCGTCGATCGTGGCGTCGGCGCCGCCCGAGAGGTAGTCGCCCACCATGTGGCTGCCGGTTGCTCGCCGGACGGCCCTGGCGAGCTCGCCGGGCGTGCCCACGATGTCGGCTCCGAGAGCGCTCGCAAGGGCTTGTTGGTGCGTGTAGCGAGCCCCCACCACGATCTGAACGTTCGGCACGTACCGACGCAGGCCGGCGATCGCGCAGAGGCCCATCGTGCCCGCGCCGAGCACGGCGACCACGGGGCGCTCGATGCCGGTGAGCACGGGCAGCGTGAGCAGCGCGGCGTGGATGCCGCCCGCCGCGGGCTCGACGAGGACCGCCTGCTCGTCGGTCATCGAGTCGGGGATCTCGTGGATCTGGCTGTCGTGGGCGACGAACTCTGGTGCCCAGCCGCCGCAGGTGGAGTTGCAGAACCCGATCTGGATTCCCGGCTCGAGATCACCCGCGACCAGGTGGGCGTAGTCGTTGCCATCACCGGGGGCGGCACCGTCGAACGGCAGCTCGAAGCCTCTGGCAGCGTGGCCGAGCACCGGTTCGATCACCACTCGACGGCCGTCCGCGAGGTGACCGACCACCTCGTGGCCGGGCACGAACGGGAAGCTCACCCAATCCTGGAAGTACGGCGAGGCGTGGCCCTCCACCGTGGCGAGGTCGCTGCCACAGATGCCGGCGAGATGGGTGTGCACCCGATGCCACCCAGGGCCCGGCAGCGCGGGGGGATCGATCGTCACCATCTCGAGCGGTCCCATGCGCGCTGCCGCTGCGGGCGACACCGCAGACAGCATCCGCGCCATGCCCAGCTTGACCAGCTTCTTGTCGATCTGGAGCGCCTTCATGGGACGACTCACTGGAACACCCTCCGACGCTCACGCTCACTCAACATGTGGCCGATGGGCAGCAACGATTTCGGTGCTCCCGAGGCCTTGCTCCACTCCTCGACCAACCATCCGCGTTTGCGAGCGATCGCGGCGAGGCGTGTTTCGGGGTTCACCGCCACCGGGAAGCCGACGCATTCGAGCAGTGGCAGGTCGCTGGTGGAATCCGCATACGCGATGCTCTCTTCGAGTTTCAGACCTTCTGCCTTGCAGTAGTCGGCCAGCACTTGCGCTCGGGTCTCGCCCGTGGGCGGCACCTGCGACAGCTCGCCGCTGTAGGTGCCATCGGCCCGGACGGTCATCTGCGCCGCAACGATCTCGTCGAACAACGGGCGCAAGCCTTCGACGGCGAAGCTCAACGCTCCGGTGATGAGCACCGTGCGGTGGCCGAGGGCGCGGTGTTCTCGCACCCGGCGCAAACCCGCTGGGTAGCTCTTGGTGAGGATCAACTGGTGCAGCAGATCCTTGGAGTCCTCGTCGATCTGGCTGACGGGGGCGTCCGCGTAGCGTCGGTAGAAGTGGCGCAGGAAGTCGCCGCGGTCCTTGCGATCCATGCTCGACAAACCCGGCGCTTCCGCCAAGGTGCGCAACACGTAGCGCATCCGCTCGGGCATGTTCAGCCGTCGCGTCGCCAGCCACGAGTAGCTCTCCACCACGTTCGAGGAGATGAGGGTGTTCTCGAGATCGAATGCGGCGAGGTGGCGGTCGGGCGACAGCACCGACCGACGCAGCCGGTCGGTGCGATCGTTGCGGTTCTTGCCGGGTGTGGTCTTGGCCCGTGAGTGCTGCACGATCGAGGGCAGGTGGATGGTCGTGATGTACTTCACCCAGTCGACCGAGCGCGGGTCGAAGTTGAAGGCCGCCTGGTCGGCGGCGTCGAGCGTCGACCACGTGTGCATCAGCTGGTCGACCTGGTAGATCGCCTCGCACTCGGTGTACAGCCCGTATAGCTGCACGTACTCATAGGCGCGGTC
>JAYUSX010000345.1:0-3564 GCA_043755475.1 Actinomycetota bacterium | reverse complement strand
GTTGCCCGCGCGCACACCGACGAGTCCGCCGACGGCGCGCTCGATGTCTTCGGGGAACACATTCCGGCCGCCGACGATGATCACGTCCTTGATCCGCCCGCACAACACGAGTTGGCCGTCGATCACGTAGGCGAGGTCGCCGGTGCACAGCCAGCCGTCACGGAACAGCGCAGCGGTCGCGTCGGCGCGCTTGTAGTAGCCGGGGGTGACCGACGTGCCGCGCAGCAACAGCTCTCCGACGTGACGTTCCGGCAGCTCCTCGTAGGTCTCCGGGTCGACGACCTTCAACTCGAGCCCTGGGACTGCGGTGCCGAGCAGCGGCAGGCGACGGACGTCGAGCTCTTCCGCGGCATCGCCGATGAGGAGCGGCTTGGCGATGCGGTCGCGTTCGAGCACGACGCGATCGACCGAGTCGGTCTGCAGGCCCACGTGGCGCTTCGGGAACGACCCTCCGATGGCCACCTCTGCCATGCCGAAGGCCGGGAACACGCTGCCAGGGCGGAACCCGAACGGTTCGGCCGCGGCGACGAACGCCTCGACTGCGGCCGGGTCGACGGGTTCGGCGCCGCTGAGGGCGAGCGTGAGCGTGGAGAGGTCGAGATCCTTCGCTCGCTTGAGCGCGCGGGTGGCGAGCACCCAACTGAAGTTCGGGCCAGCTGTCGCCGTGCCGCCCCAGTCGCTGATCCACTGCATCCAGTTGCCCGGGTGGGCGAGGAAGTCCTGCGGCGCCGCCTGCACGAGCTGCACGCCACGCGTCATCGGGATCGAGAGGAAACCGACCAGGCCCATGTCGTGATAGAGCGGCAGCCACGACACCATCACCTCGTCGAGGGTGAGCTCGGCAGCGGTGCAGCACGCGTCGATGTTGGCGGTGAGCACCCGGTCGGGGATCATCACGCCCTTTGGCTCGCTGGTCGAACCGCTCGTGTACTGCAGGATCACCAGGCGTTCCCGGTCGGTCGGCGGGATCTCCAACCGCTCGCCGCTCACCTGGCCGGCGATGCCCGGCAGCACGTTCTTCATCGGTTCGATCGGCGGATCACCCGGCGCTGCGGCGTAGAAGTCGGCGAGCAGGTCGTCGATCAGGACCAGCTTCGCGTCGCCGTGACGGATCCGACCCCGCGTCGATTCGATGAACGCATCGAGCGACCCCATGCGCATCGGCAACGGCAGCACCATCGATGCACAGCCGGCCAACCAGCAGCCCTGGACGATGGTGATCAACGATCTGCTCGTTGGCCCGAGGATGGCGACGTGGTCGCCCGGCACGAGGCCGCGCGCCTGCAGCGCGGCACCCACCACGCGGGCGTCGTCGTGGATCTCGGCCCACGGCACGAACCCGTCTGCGTCGACGGGGGCGATCGAGTGGCCGACGAATCGCACCCCCGTCGGACGATCGGCCGCCTCGATCAGGCGCTCGACGATCGAGAGCGACGTCGGACTCGTCGAGGATGTGGCTGTTGGAGCCTGCTGGTGCTCGCCCGAAGACATGAGCGGAAACCGTAGCGGTGCCCGCAGGTACCCGACCGCACCGGGTCGATGCATCGCCGGGAATGACCACGGGGCCCGACGGAACGAGTCCGTAGAATCAAGGCCTCTATGAGCACCGCCAGCGACATGTCCTCCAGCGAGCCACAACACGCGTTCCGGTACTCGGGCGCGCTCGCACAGGAAATCGAACCGCGCTGGCAGGACTGGTGGGACCTGCACGGCACGTTCCACACGCCCAACCCGTCGGGGCCACTCGGCGACCCGGCGGTGAAGGACCAGCCAAAGCTGTTCGTGCTCGACATGTTCCCCTATCCCAGCGGAACCGGCCTGCACGTCGGGCATCCCCTGGGGTTCATCGGCACCGATGTCTACAGCCGCTACCAGCGGATGACCGGCCACAACGTGCTGTACACGATGGGGTTCGACGCCTTCGGCCTGCCGGCCGAGCAGTTCGCCGTGCAGACCGGGCAGCACCCCGCCATCACTACCGCCGAGAACGTGGCCAACATGCGTCGCCAGCTGCGACGCATCGGGCTCAGCCACGACCCTCGCCGCAGCATCGACACCACCGACCCGGCCTACTACCGATGGACCCAGTGGATCTTCAGCCAGATCTTCAACGCCTGGTACGACACCGATCGGAACACGGCCCGCCCGATCAGCGAACTGATCGACGAGTTCATCGGCGGGATTCGCTCCACGCCCGACGGGCGCGCGTGGCAATCGTTGACCGCGCCCGAGCAGGCCGACGTCCTCGACGGGTACCGGTTGGCCTACATCAGCGAGGCGCCGGTCAACTGGTGCCCCGGTCTGGGCACTGTGGTGGCCAACGAAGAGGTCACCGCCGACGGTCGCAGCGACCGGGGGAACTTCCCCGTGTTCAAGCGCAGCATGCGCCAGTGGATGATGCGCATCACCGCCTACGCCGACCGCCTGATCGATGATCTCGAGCTGCTCGACTGGACCGATTCGATCAAGGCGATGCAGCGGAACTGGATCGGCCGCAGCGAGGGTGCCCAGGTCGACTTCGAGTCCCCTGCGGGACCGATCAGCGTGTTCACCACCCGACCCGACACCCTGTTCGGTGCGTCGTTCATGGTGTTGGCGCCCGAGCATCCCCTGGTCGACGCGCTCACCACGCCCGACCACGCGGCCGCGGTCGCCGAGTACCGCCGTGTGGCGGGCACCAAGAGCGACGTCGCCCGTCAGGTGGAGGACAAGACGAAGACCGGTGTGTTCACCGGCTCCTACGCCACCAACCCGATCAACGGTGCCCAGGTGCCGGTGTGGATCGCGGACTACGTGATGATGGGGTACGGAACGGGTGCGATCATGGCCGTGCCGTGCGGCGACGAGCGCGACTTCGAGTTCGCCCGCCAGTTCGGCCTGCCCATCCCGGCCATCCAGCAGCCGCCCCTTAGTTGGTTCGACCAGCACGACATCAACCCTCAGACGGGCGACGCGCTCGACACGGCGACGTGGACGCAGGCGTTCGTCGGCGACGCGCCGTACGTCAACAGCGCCAACGATTCACTCGACCTGCCACTCGACTTGAACGGGCTGAACAACATCGCCGAGGCCAAGCGTCGCACCAACGAGTGGCTCACGGCCCACGCGTGTGGCGAGGCCACGATCAGCTACAAGCTGCGCGACTGGCTGTTCAGCCGCCAGCGCTACTGGGGTGAGCCGTTCCCCATCGTCTACGACGACCACGGCAACGCCCACACCCTGCCCGATGAGTTGCTGCCGTTGGTGCTGCCGCCGACCGACAGCTTCAGCCCGCGCACCTTCGACCCCGATGATGCGATGAGCAACCCGGAGAGCCCCCTCGACCGGCTCGACTGGTGGACCACGGTCGAACTCGACCTGGGCGACGGCCCGAAGCGCTACCGCCGCGACACCAACGTGATGCCCCAGTGGGCAGGCAGTTGCTGGTACGAGCTGCGCTACTGCGACCCCACCAACGAGAACGCGTTGATCGACCGCGAGGTCGAGGAGTACTGGATGGGCCCGCGTGCTGACGGACATCCCGGCGGCGTCGATCTGTACGTGGGCGGGGTCGAGCACGCCGTG
>JAYUSX010000344.1:0-3580 GCA_043755475.1 Actinomycetota bacterium | reverse complement strand
AGGCGGTCACCAAGGGCATCGTCGCCAAGCTGCTGCACCAGCCATCGGTCAGGCTGAAAGACGACGCCGGTACACCGCAGGGCGAGCGCAACGCTGCGGCCGTGCGCGACCTGTTCGACTTGTCCTGATCCCGACGTCGAGCCGGGCGTCGGGCACGCATTGACCATGCCAAACTCTTCTGCGCCACCTCCTCCGACATCACGCACGTCCCCCTCGCCCGCCGCCCAACGGGTGCGGATCGCCACCCGGTCGAGCGCGCAAGCTCACGCCCAGGCCCGGGTGGTGGCGGACTCGTTGACGGCGGCGCACCCTGGTCTCGTGGTCGAGCTCGTATTCGTCGATACCACTGGCGACCAGCGCCAGGATGTGCCGCTCCACACGATCGGTGGTCAGGGCGTGTTCGTGAAGGAGGTGCAGCGGGCCGTGCTCGACGGTCGTGCCGAGCTGGCGGCGCACTCGGCCAAGGACCTGCCCTCCACCACTGACGCTGGGTTGACGATCGCCGCGTTCTGTGAACGACGTTCTGCCGCAGATGCGCTGGTCGGCGCGGCGCTCGATCGGCTGCCGATCGGTGCGCCGGTGGCGACCGGGTCGGTGCGCCGCCGTGCCCAGCTGGCCTCGGTGCGACCCGACCTGCAGTTCGTCGAGTTGCGCGGCAACATCCACACCCGGCTGTCGAAGCTGCCCGACGGTGGCGCGATCGTGATGGCCGTCGCCGCGATGCAGATCCTCGGATTGACGGATCGCGTTGCCGAGGTGCTCGACCCGACCGTGTTCGTCCCGGCTGTCGGCCAGGGCTGTGTCGCGGTGGAATGTGCCGTCGGCGACGCCTCGACAGCGCGTCTGCTGGTCGCGGTGGATCACGGCCCCACGCGAGCGGCGGTGGAGATCGAGCGCGCCTTCCTGGCCACGCTCGGTTCGGGTTGTTCGCTGCCCGTCGGTGCCCACGTCGCAGACGGCGTGCTGCATGCGTTCCTGGCCGATCCCGATCGTGGAGCGTTCCTGCGCGCGGCGGAGGTGCTGACCGTCGCTCAGGAAGATGCGATCATCGCGGCCGAGCGGCTGGCAGCATCGATGCGTGACGAGATCGCGCGACGGTGACCATGTCGCCCGACCCGCCTGATCCGGTGCCTGGCCCCGTCGGAGGTCGGCCGAACCGTCCGCTCGAGGGCCGAACGGTGGTCATCACCCGCCCGATCGCACAAGCCGGAGCGCTGGCCGAGATGCTCACCGACCGGGGTGCGGTACCCGTGGTCATGCCCTTGATCGAGCTGGTCGATGTGGCCACAGCCGCCGATGTGCGGACTGCCCTCGTGCCGTTGACCGCCGATGATTGGGTGGTGCTCGCCTCGGCGCATGCTGCCTCACGCATGGTCGAGGCACTCCATGGATGCCCCGCCCGGGTGGCGGCAGTGGGCTCCACGACGGCCGGAGCCCTTCGTTCGGCCGATCTGGTGGTCGACCTGGTGGCACACGTCCAGAGCGCCGAAGGGCTGGTGAAGGTGTTCCCTCGCGGCGGCGGCCGGGCCGTGGTCGCTCAGGCCGTCGACGGAGCGCCCACGCTGGTCGACGGCCTGGCGGCGCTCGGCTGGCTGGTCGTGCGGGTCGACACGCACCGCTCGCGACCCGTGGTCCCGACCGTCGCCGATCAGCTGGCGGTGTTCCGGGCTGACGCGGTGGTGTTCACGAGCGGAACGCAAGCTGAATCATGGGTGAACATCTTCGGGCTCAGCACCCCTCCTGTCGTGGTCACCATCGGACCCCAAACAACTCGAAACACCGAGGCAACAGGGCTCAAGGTCACCCTCTCAGCGGCCGATCACTCGTTGCCGGGTGTGATCGAGGCGCTGGAGGAGTGCTTCCGGCGCTGAGTTAACCTGCAGGCGTCGAGAAAAATGGGCGAAACTACAAGATGAGCAGGCTGAACATCGGACAGCGCACGCTCCCCGCACTTGCCGGGGTGGTGGCATTGGCAGCGGGTATCGGGACGGCGTCCCACGCACTGGCCAGCCCGCGCCCCGACGCTCCGCTCACGAAGCTCGCCGGGTTGACGGAACCGACCGTGGTCGGCAGCCATCCGTCGGTGTCCGACGACGGACGTTGGATCGTCTACGAGGGTGAACCGACCGAAAACAGCGATCGAACAAACAGCGATCGAACAGGCGGCGAGCGCACCCGCACGATCTGGTTGCGCGATGCGTCTCAGTTCGGCGCGGCCGAGGTGGAGCTGTCCGCGGTGCGTGACGATGTGATCGTGGGCGACAGCGTCAGACCGACGATCAGCGGCGATGGTTGTGTGGTCGCCTTCGTGACCGAGATGGCCTACGACCTGTTCCGCGATGACGACACGGGCGACCGGTGGGACGTGTACCGGTTGCAGCTGCCGACCTGTGGTGGCGACCCCGGCGATCTCGAGCTGGTCTCCACCCAGTCGTCGGCAGAGCGCGACACGAGCGCCCTCGATCGGGTGAGCCCCACGGAAGCCCCTGCGGTGTCGCAGGCCGGCTCGGTGATCGCCTTCACCCACCAGGCCCGATCGGGCAAGGACACCTTGAGCGCAATCACCGTGGTCGACCTCACGGAACCGATCGGCGATCCGCTGCGCAGCAGCCTCGTGATGGGTACCCCGCTGCTCGAACCGAACACGACGTTCCGCTATGTCGGCCAACGCCGACCCGATGTGAGCGACGACGGTCGGTTCGTCGTCTACACGAGCGACGCGACCTCCGAAGACGCCGTGCCGACGTGGGGGACGGGCGATGTCGATGGTGGGTTCGCGACCTCGCAGGTGTTCGTCTGGGATCGCACGAATCCCGAGCCCGACGAAGCGGTCACGAAGGTCTCGGTGCGCGGTGGGGTTCCTGCCGCCGGTGGGGCGTCTGCGCCCGTGATCTCGGGCAACGGGCAGTACATCGCCTTCGAGTCGACCTCGGCCGACCTTGCGGGCGATGCCCAGCTGCCCGAGTGCGTGGACGTGTGCCCGTCGCAGGTCTACCGATACGACCAGGTCGACGGTGATCTCGTGTTGGTGAGCCGAGAGCCTCGCCAGGGGACGCCGCTCGCCCCCGACGCCGGAGCGACCGATGCGACTGCTGACGTGAGCGTCATCGCCGCAGACCAAGGTGCGTCACAGGCCACCATCTCCGATGACGGCACGCAGGTCGGCTTCGTCACCCGCGCCCGCAACTTGTTCCTCACCACCTCGGCCGCGGGTGCCAGCCCCACCGACGGTGACATCGTGGTGAGCGAGGTCGACCGGGGCGTCCTCCGTCGGGCCAGCACGTTGCCCGATCGGGTCACGCCCGCTCCCGGCGGAAACGCTCACCCGGCGCTGTCGGGATCGGGACACGTGATCGTGTTCGACACCGTCGTCGCCGATGCGATCAACGGGTTCACCGACGCCGCTGCAGGCCGAGAGGTGGTGGCGGTCGCGCGAAAGGCTCAGCTCGACGTGCCGTCGCTCGATGTCGGCACGGTCGCATTGCTGCTGCCGGGCCCGGAGTGGTACATCCCGGTGCGCAACGATGGCCCGTCCACCTTCCTGCCGGCGGTGGTGTCCTCGTCGAGCCCGGAGTTCACC
>JAYUSX010000343.1:0-3583 GCA_043755475.1 Actinomycetota bacterium | reverse complement strand
CCACGGAGGGGTCCTCGAGCATGCGGAGCATGCAGGCGGCCGAGACGACCTTCACGAACGTCGTGTATTCGCTCATGTTCGAGTCGCCCACGATCACGTGCAGTCGGCGGTACTTCTCGGCGTCGGCATGCGGTTCGTCGCGAGTGTTGATGATCGGCCGGCTGCGCGTGGTGGCGCTCGACACGCCCTCCCAGATGTGCTCGGCGCGCTGGGCGATCGAAAACAGCGGTCCGCGCGCCGTCTGGAGCACCTTGCCGGCGCCGGTGAAGATCTGCCGGCTCACGAGGAACGGGATGAGCACCTCGGCATAGGTGCCGAAGTCGTCGCTTCGGCTGGTGAGGTAATTCTCGTGACAGCCGTAGCTGTTCCCTGCCGAATCGGTGTTGTTCTTGAACAGGTAGACCGTGCCTCGGATGCCCTCCTCGCGGAGTCGTTGCTCGGCGGAGACGACCAGGCTCTCGAGGATCCGCTCCCCCGCCTTGTCGTGCACCACGACGTCGTAGAGGCTGTCGCATTCCGGCGTCGCGTACTCCGGGTGCGACCCGACGTCGAGGTAGAGGCGAGCACCGTTCTGCAGGAACACGTTGCTGCTCCGCCCCCAGCTGACCACCTTGCGGAACAGGTAGCGGGCCACCTCGTCGGGGCTGAGCCGGCGCTGGCCACGGAGGGTGCACGTGACGCCGTATTCGTTCTCGAGCCCGTAGATCCGCCGCTCCATGGCGACAACCTAACCACAGTTCCCCGACCCCGTCGGCCCATCCGAGTCCAGGATGGGTGTCTGGGACTCGGGTCAGCGGGGGCGGGTGAAGTCGATGGTGGCGCCGGGCGGGCGTTGTGCGACGAGCCAGAGGTCGGCTGGATCGACCACAGCGATGACCGGGTAGCCGCCTGTGGTCGGGTGATCGGCGAGCATGACGATCGGTTGACCGTCCGGAGGCACTTGGATCGCACCCTCCACCAGGCCCTCGCTCGGCAGCTCGTCGAGGCGTACACGACGCAACGGCGCGCCCGCCAGCCGCACGCCGACCCGGTTGCTGGCTGCGAGCACCTCCCAGTGCGTGGAGAGCAGAGCGTCCCAGGCACCGTCATCGAACCAGTCGCGACGCGGTCCGGGCCAGACCCGCACGGCGCCATCGAGCGGGCGTGGCGCTACCGGATGCAGTGCGGCCGGCTCCAGCGGATCGTCACCGAGATCCACGACATCGCCGTCACTGGACACGACTCCACCGCGAACACACACGTAGCTGCGAGCGCCGCCGCGCACGCGAGCGACACGAAGCAGCGCACCGGCAGGCAGCACGACCGGCGCACCCCACCCCACCGGCGGGCCACCGTCGACGAACACGTCCACCGGACTGCCTGTCACCGCCACCATCGCCGGTATGCGACACCGGAGCGTGAATCCACCCGAAGTCTCGAACCCGGCCCAGAAGGCCTCATTCCCGACCAGGCGGTTCCCGAGTTCGAGCGACGCGACATCGACCGCTCCCCCACGACTGACACCGAGGTGGGCCAGACCGCTCCGGCCGGCGCCTCGCACCGACGTCGCCACGCCCCAGGAGACGACCTGCAGACCGCCCGGGATCACTTGGGTTCGAACCTGACTCGTCGACCCGGCACCAACAGTGCGGGGATCTCACGGGTCTCGTCCCACATCGCCACGTCGGTGTGCCCCAACAGGCGCCAACCACCAGGCGACACCGAGGGATACACGCTCGCCCACTCGCCGGCGATCGCAACCGATCCGGCCTCCACTCGCGTCCTCGGTGACGATCGGCGCGGCACGAGCAGTTCGCGCGGCAGGCCCACGAGATACGCGAACCCGGGCACGAACCCACAGAAGGCCACCGTGTAGACGGCACCCGCATGGAGATCGATGACGCTGTCGACGCTCAAGCCGGTGAGCTCCGAGATCTCGCCCAGATCGACGCCGTCGTAACGCACGGGTATGTGGATCTCGTCACCTCCGTCGATCCAACGGCCGTGGTCGTGGTCGTGGTCCTGGTCGAGTTGCAGGGCAGGTGGCAGCTCGGCGGGTCGCTCCTCGGCGAGCAGCGCCCGCAGCGCCGACGTGTCGCTGCCGTCGTGCATCACCAGAACCGTCCTCGCAGCGGGCACGATCTCCTGCACCGTCGGCAGAGCGATGCGCCGGAGCCGGGCAGCAGCGATCATCACCTCCTCGATCGACTGGTACTCGGCGAGCAGCGCCCGGGGGCCGTATGGCAGGATCCGCGCCGTCATCGCCGACTCACGCGAAGGGCACGACCAGGTGACCCGCCGACACCAGCGCATCGTGCACCGCTGCGGCGAGTGACGTCGCTCCGGGGGTGTCGCCGTGCACGCAGATCGACCTCACGCCGGAGTCGACCAGTCGGCAGGCCTGGGCGGCGACTCGGCCGACATCGGTCAGCAGCGCGCCGACTTCCGTTCGCGGCACGAGCGTGCCAGAGGACGTGTAGGCGCGATCGGCGAAGCCCTCGCAGACGAAGGGAATGCCGGCAGCCGTCGCCGCCTGCTCCACGACCGAGCCGGCGAGCCCGAGCAGCGGCAGCCCTCCGTCATGGGCGACCAACGCTTCGACGACGGCCGTTGCCTGGGCCTCGTGATGCATGATCGCGTTGTACAACGCTCCGTGGGGTTTCACATAACGAACCGATGTGCCTTCGACGATGGCCAGCCGCTCGAGCGCGCCGACCTGGTAGAGCACCACGTCGATCAGCTCGAGCGGGTCGATGTCGATGAATCGACGTCCGAAACCGGCGAGATCGGGGTAGCTCACCTGAGCGCCGACGGTGACGCCGAGGTCGGCGGCCAGGTGGCACGTTCGGCGCATGATCGTCGGGTCGCCCGCATGGAAACCGCAGGCGACGTTGGCCGACGAGATCACGGCGAGCAGCCCGGCGTCGTCGCCCAACTGCCATCGGCCGTATCCCTCGCCGATGTCGGCGTTGATGTCGACCGAGGAACCCATCCGGCCGGAGCTCAGCCCTCGGCGGATTCCAGCAGGCCGGCGACCTCGTCGTCGGTGAGCCGCCGGAAACACCGACGGCCGTTCGACCGCGACAGGATGGCCGACTCGAGGTCGGCGCTGGTGAGGGTCCGATCGGGACCGCACAGCGCCTTCATCGCAGCACGCACCGCCCCGGTCAGCGTGAGGCCGTCGATTTCAATGTCGGCGAGGCGCCCGTTGATGGCTTCGGCGTCACCGCCGAGCACGCTGTACTGGCGCTCGTCCATCACGGTGCCGTCGTAGAGGATGTGGAACAGCTGGTCGGGGGCACCCTCGATACCCACCTCTGCAACGAGGATCTCGACCTCCATCGGCTTCATCTCGTGGGTGAAGATCTGGCCGAGGATCTGTGCGTACTGGTTGGCCAGACTCCGTGCGTCGACATCGTCGCGCGAGTACTGAAAGCCCTTCAGATCGGCGGCGCGCACACCGGCCACGCGGAGTTGATCGAACTCGTTGTACTTGCCGACGCCGGCGAAGGCGATGCGGTCGTAGATCTCGCTGATCTTGCGCAGCGTGTTCGACGGGTTCTCGGCAACCAGGGCGATTCCATCGTCGTACCGGACCGCGACG
>JAYUSX010000342.1:0-8998 GCA_043755475.1 Actinomycetota bacterium | reverse complement strand
GAGCCGTTCACGTCGGCAGACGGACACTCGACCGTCGCCGAGTGCCTGGCCGCGTACTTCACGACGCGACCGCAGGTGCGGACGTACGTGCTCGACGATCAGGCGCGCGTGCGTCGCCACGTGGTCGTGTTCGTCGGCGGCGAACAGCTGCGCGACCCCGGTACGCAATCGGACCCCGTGGAAGCCGACACCGAGATCACGGTGATGCAGGCCCTGTCTGGAGGATGAACATGTCGTCGTCGAGTGGTACGTCGTTGTTGGTCGGCACGAGGAAAGGTCTGTTCACGTTCGATCGAGGTGTCGGCGGTTGGGAGATCACCGACGTGTCATTCCTCGGTGAGCCGGTCACTGCGGCGGTCGTCGGCCACGACGGCAGCGAGTATGCCGCGCTCGGCACCGGCCACTTCGGTTCCCACATCTGGCGTCGGCCGCCGGGTGGCACGTGGTCGGAGGTCGCTGCGCCCGTCTACCCATCACGGCCCGCCGATGCAACCGACGTGTCACCGATGACGCAGGAGCCGTGGCCGTGGACGGTGCAGTTGCTGTGGACGCTGGAGACCGGCCCGGTCGAACGGCCCGACGAGTTGTGGTGCGGCACCATTCCCGGTGGCCTGTTCCGCTCGCATGATCGTGGTGACTCCTGGGAGCTGGTCCGCTCGCTGTGGGACATGCCCGAGCGCACGCAGTGGTTCGGTGGCGGTTACGACTTCCCCGGCATCCACAGCATCTCGTTCGACCCCCGCTCGCCCGACACCGTGCTCGTCGCCATCTCGTGTGGTGGTGCGTGGATCTCCGATGACGCCGGCGCCACCTGGTCTGCGACTCACGGCATGCGCAACGAATACATGCCGCCCGGCGAGGAGTACACCGACATCGTGCAGGATCCGCATCGGATCGCGCGCTGTGCTGCGCACCCCGACATCGTCTGGAACCAGCACCACAACGGTGTGTTCCGCTCCGTCGACGGCGGCCGGAACTGGACCGAGATCACCGAGCGGCCACCCGCGGTGTTCGGCTTCGCCGTTGCTGCTCACCCGACGAACCCCGACGTCGCCTGGTTCGTACCGGCGGTGAAGGACGAGCTGCGAGTGCCGGTGGATGGGCGCCTCGTCGTCAGCCGGACCCGCGACGGGGGCAGATCGTTCGACGTGCTCGGCGACGGGCTGCCCGACGTGCATGCCTACGACCTGATCTACCGCCATGCCCTCGACGTCGACGAAACTGGCGAGGTGTTGGCGATGGGCTCGACCACGGGATCGCTGTGGATCAGCGAGGATGCGGGGGATCGCTGGAGCTCGGTGGCACCGAACCTGCCGCCCATCCACTTCACCCGCTTCGCGCCCTCCAGGCTGCTCGCTGGCACGCAGTAACGCTCACCCGGCACTCCACAGCGACGAGGAGATGCTCGACTCGGTCGCCAACCACAGCCGCTCGGTCGCCCATCTCGCCGCGTCAGGCGGCGGTCAGGTCGGGTTCGTCATGGTGGTACCCATGAACAAACGAACCATCTCCATCATAGCCACCATCGGTGCCATCGGCATCGCCGCCACCGTCGGCATCACCGCGGCGGCTGCCGCCTCGACGAACGGAGACGACACCGAACTGCCCATCACCGGCACCGCTCTCACCCGCGCCAGCGAAGCGGCGCTCGACCACACCGGTCAAGGCCGGGTCACCGACACCGAGGTCGGCGACGAAGAGAGCTACTACGAGGTCGAGGTCACGCTCGACAACGGCCGAGAGGTCGACGTCCAACTCGACGAGGCGTTCCAGGTCGTGAGTGCCGCCGAGGACATCGAGCGCGAAGCGGGCGACGACTGATCCGCCGTACCCGCATCTCCGCTCTGGCTGTCGTCGGCTTCGTCCGCGAGACCAAGTCCGTCGGCGCAGACACCGGCGAAATCGTGGAACTGACCGAGTTCACCTCGGGCGTGCCCTGACGCCGCCGGCCGACGGACACGGGACGTCGTGTACGTTCGATGCATGCCCACCGTCGATGTCCTCGGCCACCCCACCTGGTACACGGTTCGAGGAGCTGGTGACGAGATCGTGCTGTTGCTCCACGGCGGGCTGTCGAACAGCGATGCGCTGCTCGACAGCATCGGCGGACCACTCGGTGAGCGCCGACGAGTGGCGGCGTTCGACCGCCGTGGGCACGGCAGGACCGCCGACACCCCGGAAGCGTTCCACTACGAGTCGATGGTCGACGAGACGATTGCCTTCATCGATCACATCGGCGGTCCGGTTCACATCGTCGGCTGGAGCGACGGCGGCATCGTCGGTCTGCTCCTCGCGCTTCGCCGGCCGGAGCTCGTCGGACGGCTCGTGGCGATCGGCGCCAACTACCACTGGAACGTCCTGCCCGATTCTTCTCTCGCTGCAGTGGCGGACGACGGCGGCGGCGTGGACGAAACTCCAGATGCAGCGTCCGACGACAGCGGCCTCGTCGCGGCGATGGCCGCGGCGTATGCCGAGCGCTCGCCCGACGGACCCGACCACTTCGCCGTCGTCGCAGCGAAGGGATTCCACTTGTTCGGTGTCGAGCCCGAGCTGACCCTCGCGGATCTCGCGAGGGTGTCGGTTCCCGTGCTGGTCATGGCCGGCGACGACGATCTCATCCCGCTGAGCCACACCGCTGCGTTCTTCGCCGGGTTGCCGGAGGCTCAGCTCGCGATCGTGCCTGGAGCTTCGCACGGCGTGCCGATGGAGCACCCACACGAGGTCGTCGGTCTCATCGAGCGCTTCCTGACCTCCGACGTCCCGCCCGCGACGATGATGCCCAACCTGCGCGCCTGAGGCCGAGCGTCGCCCGGGGACGACTCCTCGCGAACTCGAGGTGTCGATCGCCGGCACCGGACACGCGCCTCGCTCGGTCCATGTGGTGCTCACTCGGTCGCGAGTGCGTAGACGAAGGCGATCACGACCCCATCGACGGTGTCGACCTCGACCGGTGTTCGCCGGAAGGCGGGGCCCTCGAAGAGATCCAAGCGACTCCAGTGCTCGGGGAGATCATCCGACTCGAACACCTGGACGGCGACGACGTCGGACTCTTCGCCGCCGTCGACCATGAGGCCCGTATACCCCACCCACGCACCCCATTCCGCGGCGGCCAGACGCCCGCGAACGCATCCGTCGAACCACCTGCCCTGCAGTCCGGCGAGCTGGTGATGGTTCGACCGGCCGGGCGCAAGCGTGCCGTAGACGGCCAGCCTGGTGTCAGTCTCGAGAGCGTCGTTCATGGTGATCTTGCCCACAGCCTTCGATCGGGCGCGACGCGATCGTAGGTGGGGCGTCGCAGGGCTTGGAACGCGGAACCGACGGAGCAGGTTCGGCGAGCCGGTTTGCGTACAGTGGCCGTCGTCCCACGAGAGGTGTAGCGATGAGCGGTTCGAACCAGACGATCACAGCCGATTACCTCGTGATCGGCACCGGCGCGATGGGCATGGCGTTCACCGACGTGATCCTCGCCGAGACCGATGCCACGGTGGTGATGGTCGATCGCCACGCCAAGCCCGGGGGGCATTGGAACGATGCGTATCCATTCGTGCGCCTGCACCAGCCCTCCGCGTTCTACGGGGTCAACTCGCTCCCGCTCGGTACCGATCGGAAGGACACGCAGGGCTCGAACGCCGGCCTCTACGAACTGGCCTCGGGCGCCGAGGTGCTGGCGTACTTCGACCATGTGATGCACCGTCAGTTCCTGCCGTCGGGTCGCGTGCAGTACTTTCCTATGTGCGACGACGTGGGCGGCGAAGGTTCGGGGTCGGGCATCGTCGGCCGCTTCGTGTCGCTGGTGTCGGGGGAGACGTTCGAGGTAGCCGTCACCACCAAGATCGTCGACGCCACGTACATGAACGTCTCGGTGCCGTCGGTCCGCCCGCCGGAGTACGAAGTCGCCGCCGGGGTGACGTGCCATCCGCTGAACGATCTGCCGCGGATCGAGCGTCCCGCGGACGGCTACGTGGTCGTCGGCGCCGGCAAGACCGGTGCCGACGCATGTCTCTGGCTGCTGGGCAACGGTGTCGACCCCGACCACATCTCGTGGATCATGCCCCGCGACTCGTGGTACCTCGACCGGGCGCAGATCCAGCCCGGTGACTTCTTCGAGGTCACTGCCCGCGGCTTCATCGACCAGTTCCGCCACATTGCCCAGTCGACGTCGATCGACGACCTGTTCGACCGGCTGGAGGGTGCCGGCCTGCTGCTGCGGCTCGACACCTCGGTGAAGCCCACGATGTACCGCTGCTCGACGGTGACCAAGGCCGAGCTCGAACAGCTCCGCCGGATCACCAAGGTGATCAGGATGGGTCGGGTGCAGCGGATCGAGGCGGATCGCATCGTGCTCGACGGGGGAGCGATCCCGACGACGCCGGCGACGGCGCACATCGACTGCACCGCCGACGGGCTGGCGCGCCGTCCGCCGAAGCCCGTGTTCCAGGAGGGGTTGCTGACGCTGCAGACCGTGCGGCACTGCCAGCAGGTGTTCAGCGCGGCGTTCATCGGCCACGTCGAGGCCGCGTACCCCGACGACGACGCCAAGAACCATCTGTGCGGCGTGGTGCCGCACCCCGACAACGACACCGATTGGTTGCGCACGTCCCGCGGCAACGCGTCGAACTCTGCACGTTGGAGCGCCGACGGCGCACTGCAGGCGTGGTTGGCGGGCGCACGCCTCGACGGATTCAGCAGCACCGAACCGCCGAGTGACGAGCTGATCGCCGTGGCGATGGATGCCATCCAGTACGCCGAGCCCGCGCTCGCCAAGCTCGATCAGTACCTCGCCGAGTTGGAGTGCAGCATCACATCGGTCGACACACATCGAGTGCCCGGCACCGCAGGTAGCGGCGAGGCACCGAGGTTCCCACCTTCGGCGGGACGTGTGGCGGGAAGCGGCGTCTGGTCGTCCGCTGATCAGGCGACGCCGGACTGATTCACGTCGTCGTCAGCCGGTCGAGTCGTCCGATCCTGGACGAGTCGGGTGCGAGCCCCGATGGGTGCGGTGACCGTGAAGCCGCCGATGTGGCGGTCCTCTTCGCTCTCCGCGCCCCAGAACCCGTACTCGCGGTGCTGGCGGGCGTACTGCCTGCATTCACCTTGCACCACGCACACGGTGCACAGGCGCATCGCCTTGGCTTCTCGGCGTGCCCGTTCCTGTGGCCGCTCGGAGCGACGGCCGAAGAACAGGTGCAGCTGTCCCTTGCAGATGGCGAACTCTCGCCAGCCGGTCGAGGTATTGCGCGTGTCATCGAGGGTCTCATCGAGCATCTCGGCGGCGGACATCGGCCAATTCCTTTCGTTCGTGTTGACGTGCGCGTCGGCGTGGGGACCGACCGTCGCCCCGGCACCGTGGGGGTTCGGTGCCGGGGCGGGGAAATGTGGAAGGTCAGACGCCTGCGAGTTCGGCGTCGTCGGCCGAACTGTGCG
This sequence comes from Actinomycetota bacterium, assembly GCA_043755475.1. Taxonomy (GTDB): domain Bacteria; phylum Actinomycetota; class Acidimicrobiia; order Acidimicrobiales; family Ilumatobacteraceae; genus VFMC01. Next base: position 3,574 of record JAYUSX010000342.1, on the reverse strand, counting down.
TGTCGTCTTCCAGTCCGGCGGGTTCGTAGCCGTCGGCGCGTGACTTGGTGAGCGCGACGGCGAAGACGAGCAGGCCGAACAGCGGCTTGGCCAGCACGTCACCGACGGAGTAGCCGACCTGTCGGAGCACTTCGGCGGTGGCGTCGTTGCTGATCACCGATGGGGCCATGTAGGCGAGCGGATAGATGCCCCAGGTGGCCAGGATGATGTAGCGGAGGGCGTCGATGAGCTTGCGGACCTTCGCTCCCTGGCGATCGAGTGACCTACCGAGCTCGACGAACAGCACGTACAGGATGTACAGGAACGGGATGGTCGAGGCGATGCCCCAGATCGTGCGGGCGGTCGATTCGGGGTCGGCGAGCTCACCCGGCCATCCGAGCGCGATCATGGCGATCGCGGCGATCGTCAGCCGAACGATCAGGCTTCGGGTGTTGCTCTTGGAGAGCTTCAACACGAACACCAGCTCGGCGAGCAACAGCGGCACCGTGAGCAGCCAGTCGACGTAGCGGTAGCCCTCGTTGAACTTGGGGCCGTTCTGGACGAACTCACCGTCGACGAAGCTGAACGCCTCGGTGAACGAGTTGAAGATGCGCAGGTAGTGGTAGAGCGCGATGCCGACGACGAGTGCGGACATCGTGACCGCGAGGCGATGCCGAGGAGCGATACGGCTGCGACTGAGCAGGAAGAACAGGAATGACGCGCCCATACAGGCGATGACGAACGAGAACGAGTTGTAGATCAGGTTGTACTGACCCTCACTCAGGACGAGTTCCATGGTGACTTCCTTTCGGGTTGAGGTTGCAACGGTGCGACCCACGGAGAGGAAGTTAGCGTGATTTAGTGCGATTTAGTGTCCCATAGCGGGATTTGTTCCGAAGGGACTAACCTCGCAGGATGAACACAGCAGGGGGTGACGCGCTCGACCTTCGAGCAGCAGCGGCTGAGCTCGGTGTGCACTACCAGACTGCATACGGATGGGTCCGCAGCGGCCGGCTCCCTGCAGAGCTCGTCGGAGGCCGCTACCTGGTCGGGCGCGACGCCATCGCCTCCTTCCGTCGACAACGAGATGCTCCGTCGGACCGGAAACCGCCGAGTCCGCGGCGGCTGGAGCGAGCGGCCGAGCGGATGCACGACGCGCTCACCACAGGCGACGAGCCGGCTGCACGGCAACTCGCCGTGAACCTCGTCGCCGAAGGTGCGTCGGTGCCCGAGGTGATCCAGGAAGTCTTCGTGCCTCCGCTGGTGCGCATCGGTCGCGCGTGGCACGACGGCGAGCTGACGATCTGGGTGGAGCACCGCGCGTCGGCCATCGTGGAACGAATCCTCGGCGAGCTGGCTCCGAACCCGAGGGGTCGACGCAGGGGGACTGTCATGGTCGCGGCGGTCAGCGGCGACCATCACTCGTTGCCGACCGCGATGGCAGCCGTCACGTTGCGCGCCGACCACTGGCACGTGGAGCATCTCGGCGCGAACATGCCGCCCGCGGAGCTCGTGACGTTCTGTGCTGAGCACGACATCGACGTCGCGGTTCTCACATCCACCAACCCGGAGACAGCTGATCTCTCGAACGAGACGGCGTCCGCGCTGCGCGAAGCCGGCACACCAACGGTTGTCGGTGGCCCCGGACGCACACTCGATGACCTCGTCGAGAGTGCCCGTCGCGCAGGCCGCACCGATGGCTGACAGGCTCGAGGCCAGGTGTCACGTACCAACGTCGGGCTCCAACAGGACGCCGTCGGACGACAGAGCTAGCTTCGTTGGAGTGCCGAGTCCAGTGCGTGTTCTTCATGTTGCCGATATGTCCGAGTCGGAACTGGCAACCCTCGGCATCGCTCGTGGCGATTCGCTGCCTGAAGGGGAGTGGTTCGTCCGTCCCGACGCACGGCGCGTCCAGGCGGTGAGGATGCCTCGCGAAGCAGCGGTGGTCGGCACGTTCACCTCCATCGAGGTGGTCCAACCCTCGATCTGCACGATCGTCGCGACGACCAGTGTTCGCTTCACCGACGTGCCGGCGATCGTCGAGTGCGCCACGGCTGGCGGCACGGTGATCGTCACTGCGATCCGGCCCGATCGGCTGCGCAGCGTCGACGAGCACCGGCGTCTCCTCGATCGTCTGGCGGCCGCCTTGGTCGACAGTGCGGTCGAGGGTGGGGTGGCGAGAACGACATCCGTCGCCGGGGTGGGAATCGTCGGGTACGGCCCGTTCGGTGGCATGGGCTACACCCACGGCTTGGCGGCGACCGAGACCGACGGTCTTCGTCTGGTCGGTGTGTGCGACTCCAACGCCGAGCGACGCGATGCCGCTCGTGCCGACTTCCCCCACATCCATGCCCACGTCGACATCGATTCGTTGTGCGGCGACGACGACGTCGACGTGGTCATCGTCGCGACCCCGCCGGTGCTGCACGCACCGATCGCGCTCACCTTGCTGCGCGCAGGAAAGCACGTCGTGGTCGAAAAGCCGATGTGTCTCACGGCAGCCGACGCCGACGCGCTGCTGGTCGAGGCGACTGCGGTGCAACGCACCATCACGGTCCATCAGAGTCGCCGCTGGGACGGCGACTACCTCGCCCTGCGCCGGGCGATCGACGGCGGAACGATCGGCGAGGTCTTCAACATGGAGACGTTCGTCGGGTCGTTCGAGCACCCGTGTCGTTGGTGGCACAGCGACGAGGCGCTGTCCGGCGGAGCCGTGTACGACTGGGGATCACACCACATCGACTGGATCCTGCAGATCTTCGGAGGACCGCCCGATTCGGTGCGAGCGTCGTCGCACAAGCGGGTGTGGCGCGACGTGTCGAACTCCGACCAGATCGACGTGCAGATGCGCTGGGCCGACGGTCGCGAAGCACGGTTCATCCAGAGCGATGTCGCTGCGATCCGCAAGCCGAAGTTCTTCGTCCAGGGAACAGCCGGCACCATCGCCGCCGACTACCGACCGGTCGTCGCCGACGAGCTCGTCGCCGGCAGAGGTCACGTGCCGACCAGCTGGCACCATGCCGAGGTGCCGTCCACGTTGCGACTCGGCCGGTACGAGCCGGGCTACGGCATCGTCGAGATGACGCTGCCGCCGGTCACCACCCCGCAGTGGCCCTTCCACCGTGCGCTTGCCGACCACCTGCTGCTCGGCGAGCCCAGCCCGGTACCCGCAGAGCAGTCGCGTGATGTGGTCGCGGTACTCGAGCTGGCACACCGGTCGGCGGCCTGCGGCCACGCGTTGACGAGTGCCTGAACCGATGACCGAGCAGGTCTGCATCGGCGTGCTCGGCGGCACGTCGTGGATCGCGAATCAAGCCGTGATCCCTGCGATTCACGACAGCCGGCGCACCACACTCGGCCTCGTCGGATCTCGGTCCGGTTCGGTGAGCTATGCCGATGTGCTGTCCGACCCCGCAGCCGAGGCCGTGTACATCGCGCTGCCGAACGACATGCACCATGAGTGGGTGGTCGCCGCTGCAAAAGCGGGCAAGCATGTTTTGTGCGAGAAGCCGTTGGGGATCGCGACAGTCGACGCCCAGGCGATGGTGAACGCCTGCGATGTCGCGGGAGTCGTGTTGGCCGAGGCGTACATGAC